>CAZNTI010000401.1:0-2407 GCA_964575885.1 uncultured Terricaulis sp. | reverse complement strand
GCGGGTTTGATTGGGGGGCGACCTCGACCAGATCGAGGCCCGCCTCACGGGCCGCGTCAAGCGCTGCGCTGATGGGCATTTCGCCCTGTTTTTCCCCTTCGGCATCGATGAGGAGTACGCGCGGCACGCCGCGGATTTCCTCGTTCACGCGCGGGCCGTCTTTGGACGGTGGCGGCGCGGCATACGGACGTCTGGCTATCGGGCCTTCTCCTGTAAAAATTGACGTAGCGCCGCATCCCCCTTCGGGGCGGATTCGGCCCACCACATATCGCCTGTGAGCGGCCTCACATCAAGCGCTGACGGCGTGCAACAGCACGCCGCTATTGCGCAATTGCCGCTCCACCTGATCGACGGAGATGTCCGCGATGGGCGCTGCGGTGAAGGCCACGACGCCGCCGGCGCCGCGCGGGGCCGCCAGCTCGGGCGCCTCCAGCGCCGGCAGGAACACCACGCTCGGCGCGCCCGCGGCGGTGACGATCCGCATCAGCTCGATATCCTCGCCGATCGCAAACGCGGCGCGCTCGGCCAAACAGATGCACTGGAACACGTCAGCCCGGGTGACCAGGTTCCGGGCGCGCGGCTCGGCGGCGGCGACCGCAGCGCCGACTGGGCGTTCGCCGCTTTCGCCAAACACCACCGGTGTGACGCCACGCGCCGCGACGCGCCGGGAGAGTTCGATCCACTTCTCCGCCGGCCAGCGACGCGCGGGCTCATCGCCTGCCCCGCGCGGCAGCAGCAGCACATATGCGCCGCGCAAACCGAAAAAGTCAGGACGCAGCCGCGGCGGATCGCGCAACGCGGCGCGCACCCAGCTCACGTCCGGCAACAAGCCCTCGGCGGGGCCGATGCCGGCGGCGTCGAGTTGCGCCGCGTAGCGATCGAGCTCGTGCAGGGGCGCATCGCCGACGCGGCCAAACCATTTCGGCGGCCACGGACGCAGACCCTGGAAATAGTTGTTGGTGCGGCCCGAGCCTTCAAGGTCATAGACGATGTCGTACTTGGCGGCGCGGATGCGCGCGATCAGGCGCGTGATCGATTGCGCGTCGGTAGGCTTGCCGTCGGTTTCTACCGCGTCGAAGTACGGGCTTGCCTGCGCCAGAGGCCCCGTCGTTTCGGTCGCCAGCAGGGTGATGTGATCGCCGAAATGCGCCTCGCGGATGTGCTTTACCGCTGCGAGCGCGGGCACGAAGGCGCCAAGCCCGCCCAGTTGAATCACCAGTATGCGCTTGCCGGCTTCGCCGTGTTTCGCCGAGCGTGACGTGCGCCTGATCATGCTTGCCTTCTCCTAAACGCCCGTTCTCAAGGCTGTCCGCGCGCAGCGCGAACCTGTTCCGATTCGTGCAAAACTCGTTGGTAAACCGCTAAAGTGGCGCTTTGCAGCGACGCCGTGGAATAGAGTGCGCGCACCCGCTGGCGCCCGCTTTCGCCCATCGCGGCGCGCGCGTTCGGCCCAAGATCGATCATCCGCTCGATCGCCTCCGCCAAGGCGCGCGCCTGCGACGCCTGCACCAGAAAGCCGCTTTCACCATCGATCACTGTCTCGGTGAAACCCCCGATCGCGGATGCGACCACGGGCACGCCCATCGCCTGCGCTTCGATGGCGCCGCGCCCGAACGCTTCGGGTTCGAGCACTGGAAACACGCTCACGTCCGCGGCGGCGAACGCCGTCGCCATGTCGCTGATGTGGCCGACGATGGCCACTGCATCCTGCAGTCGCGCGGCTGCTATCGCGGCTTGAATTTCACGCACGTAACCGATGCGCCCCTGCGCATCCCCGGCGAGAATCACCTTCGTGGTTCCAGGCTTGCGCTGCTCGACCAGCTTGACCGCTTCGACGAGCGCAAGCTGACCCTTCCAGCGCGTCAGCCGCGCCGGCGCGATCAGCACGCAGCGCGTATCGTCGGGTGCAAGCCCCCAACCGGCGCGCATGGCCGCCACCGCCGGCGCCGCCAAGCGTGCGCGATCGAACACCTCGATGTCGACGCCGCGTGGAATGGTCACCACCCGCTCAGGTGCGACGCGGTAACGCTCGAGCACGTGGGTGCGGGTGTAATCGGAATTGGCGATCACCACCTGCCCGCGCGCCATGACCGAATTGTAGAAGCGCTTCAGCGGCGTGCGGCCGTTGTAGATGCCATGATAGGTGGTCACGAAAGCGACGCCCGCCTGCCGCGCCGCGACCAGCGCGCTCCACGCCGGCGCCCGCGAGCGGGCGTGGACGATCGTGACGCCGCGGGCGCGGATAAGGTCGCGCAGGCGCACCGTATTGGCGGCGGCGACGAGCGGATTTTTGGTGTGGACCGGGAGCCGGATCAATTCGCCGCCGGCCGCCGCGCCGCGCTGATCGAGGCGGCCGCCCGCGCTAGCCACCAACTCCAGCCCCCCCGCGCGGGTGAAAGCCAGCCCT
>CAZNTI010000400.1:0-2411 GCA_964575885.1 uncultured Terricaulis sp. | reverse complement strand
GCACGCCGACCACCGCGATGTCGTGCTCGTCTTTGATGTCGCCGACGATCTCTTCGAGGATGTCTTCGAGCGTGACGAGGCCCATCAGCGCGCCGTACTCGTCCACCACCAGCGCGAAGTGCTCGCGCCGGCGCAAAAATTCCGCCAGCTGATCTTCCGCGCTGGTCGTCATCGGCGTGAACCAGGCCGGGCGCATGACGTCACGCACGTCGAACGCGTCGCGGCCCTTCTCGGACACCGCACGCAACAGGTCGCGGGCGTGCAGCACGCCGACGATGTTCTCCGGCTCGTCCTGGTAAAGCGGCAGCCGCGTGTGCGAAGATGACATCGCCTGCGCCAGGATTTCGCGCGGGGGCAAGTCGATGTCGAGCATCTTGATCGACTTGCGATGGATCATGACGTCCGCGACCGTGAGCTCGGACAGATCGAGCGCGCCGATCAGGCGATGCTTGACCCCGGTCTCGACCCCGCCCTCCTCATGGTGCAGCTCCACGGTGCCGAGGATTTCCGCACGCGCGGCGCGCAGCACGTCGACCGTTTCGTCCACGCGCACGCCGAACAGCCGCAGCGACTGGTTCACCAGCCATTGCACCGCCAACACGATGGGCGAAAACACCCGCACCATCCACTGCACCGGCAGCGCCACGAAGCGGGCGATGTTGTCGGCGAAGGTGATCGCCACGGTCTTGGGGCCGACTTCGCCGAACACCAGCAGCAGCGGCGTCAGCACCAAAGTTGTGATCAGCGGGCCCAGATCGCCGTAGAGCGACACAAAAATCGTCGCCGCGATCGCCGAAGCGGCGATCTGCACCACGTTGGCGCCCAGCAGCACCGCTCCGATCATGCGCTCGCGGTCTTCGTTGAGCGCGTTGACCCGCGCCGCGAGCTTGTCGCCTTCGCGTTCGAGCGAAGCCATGCGCGAGCGTGAGGCGCCGGTGAGCGCGGTCTCCGCAGCGGAGAAAAACGCGTTGAGCAGGATCAGCGCGGCGATGACGCCGGCCGCGATCATGAGTGACGTGGTGAGCATCAATGGGCCTCGGCTTGCAGCAGCGCGCGCACGGCGCCGGCGTCGACGGCCTTGTCGATGAAGGCCTGGCCCGGCGCACGCGCAAGGATGAAGGTCAAGCGGCCGGCTTCGGCCTTCTTGTCGGCGTACATAAGCGAGAGCAGTCGTTCGGGATCGTAGGGGGCGCCGGGCAGCGCTCGTATGTCGGTGATGAAGCCCGCGCTTTCAAGGTGAGCGCGCACCTGCGCCGCGTCCGCTTGGCTGCATTGGCCGAGCGCCGCCGAGAGCTTGAACGCCAGCGCCATGCCAGCGGCCACCGCTTCGCCGTGCTTCAAGGCGCCGTCGTAGCCGGCATGGGCTTCGAGCGCGTGCGCAAAGGTGTGGCCAAGATTGAGCAGCGCGCGCGCACCCTCCTCGCGCTCGTCGGCCTCCACCACCCGCGCCTTGAACGCGACGGCGGTGCGCACTGCGTGCGCCAGCGCCTGCGGCGCGCGCGCCAGCACCGCGCCGGCGTTGGCTTCGCACCAGCGGTAGAACGCGGCGTCGCCGATCAGGCCCGCCTTGACGATCTCGGCGTAGCCGCAGCGCAGTTCGCGCGCGGGCAATGTCGCCAGCACGTCGAGGTCGGCCAGCACCAGCCGCGGCTGATGGATGAGCCCGACCATGTTCTTGCCTTCGGGCGTGTCGATGGCGGTCTTGCCGCCGACGCTTGAGTCCACCTGCGCCAGCAGCGTTGTCGGCATCTGCACGAAATCGACGCCGCGCTTGACCAGGCCGGCGGCCAGGCCGGCAAGATCGCCGATGACGCCGCCGCCAAACGCGATCACCAGATCCTTGCGGGTGATGCCGCCCATGAGCAGCGTCGCGCAAACATTCTCGAGGCCCGCGAAGCTCTTCTGATCCTCGCCGGGCGGAATGACGCTCACGACTGTGGTCAGCGCCGCGCCATCCAGCGCGCGCAGCAGCGTCCGCCCATGATGCTCCATCACGGTGTGGTCGGTGACCACGAACACGCGCCCGCTCGGCGTGAACGGCGCGATCAGTTCGCCCGCGCGTGCGATCAGCCCATGGCCGATGACCACGTCGTAAGCGCGGGCGCCGAGCGCCACGTGAACGGTGTCGCTCATGCCAGACCCGCGTGAGCGCGCAGCTTCTCCAGCACCGCCGCAACCGCAGCGTTGTGCGGCCCAGCGCTTGTTTCCACGGTCAGATCCGCCTCGGCGTAGATCGGATAGCGCTCCGCCATCAGCCGTTCCATCACCGCGCGCGGATCCGGCTCGCGCAGCAGCGGCCGGTCGTCGCGGCGCGACACCCGCCGCATCAGCACGTCCAGCGGCGCCTTCAGCCACACCGAAATGCCGCGCGCTTTGACAAGCGCACGCGTGGCCGGATCGATGAAGGCGCC
>CAZNTI010000399.1:0-2417 GCA_964575885.1 uncultured Terricaulis sp. | reverse complement strand
GTCGGTGACGATCAGGTCGCCCGCATAAGTGCGCTGGCCCGCGCTCAGCATCACGCGCGTCGTGGGATCGTATTCGGGTTCGCCGACGTTGTAGGCGCGCAGCCGCGCGCCGACGTTTATGCCTACGTCAGTGCCGCCGGAAATCCGCACCGGTCCATTGGCAGGCGCGGAGAGCACCTGCATCGGGAACAGCTCGGTGAGCAGCCGGCGCACCGCGTCGTTGGAGAGATCGTCAATCAGTTCGATCACGTCGGTGTTGATGGATTGGCGCACCGCCCGGGTGGCTTCGACTTCCACCGCGTGCTCGACGCGTCCGTCCATGGTGAGCACCCGGAAGGTGCCCCCGGCGACCCAGTTGCGGCGCTCCGGCCCAACCCGACGCGACACGCCCTCATAGGTTACGCTGCGGGTTGCATCGGCGAGATCGAGACTGACCTCGCCTGTCAGGAAGTATTCGCCTGTCGCCATGCCGCGCTGTGGATCGCCGACACTGCGACCCCCGGCGCGCGCAGCGATGCGGCGCTCGCGCGAGAGGCGGGCCATGTCGGCGCGGCTGACGACGACGATGCGGGGATCGGCCTGCAACGCATCGCCGATGCTGCGCCCGGCGCTGCGGCTGATGATGTTGGCGGGCGTGGTGATGCCGATGTCGCCGAAGCGCACCATGATCGAATCAACCGCGATCGCGGGCCGGATCGCGTCCGGTTCCCCGCGCTGGGCGGCGACGATGGCGTTGCGCCCGAGCGCGGTGGGTTGCTGCGCTGTGGCGGGCCCGCCGCCGGGGGCGCTGGTGTCGGCTACCAATTCCGCCAGCGACACCGGCAGATCTACGCGATCGGCGCGCCGCACCGGCCCGTCTGCCAAAACCCGCAGCGTCGCTAAATTGTCCTGGACATCGGTCACCTCGACAGTGGCGACGCGGGTGCGCTCGGCGCCTACGGCGCGTCCGCCGGATTCGCGCAGCGGCTCTTGGCCCATGCGAAAGACTTCCATTTGCATGCCGGCGACGAGGCCGTCATTGCCGCCGCGGTTCACAACCGGCGCGTCGCCGTCGCGAATGATCTCGGCGGGCGCCACCTCGTCGAGCACCCGCTGGATCACCTGGCGGGCGATCTCGCGGTTCACCTGAAAGGCCAGGTCCTGCATCAGCGGCTTGTCGCGCAGCCGCTGCAGCGCCGGCGTCGCCTGCTGGTCGCCGGCGCCCGGCGCATTGACGAGATAGTCGTTGAGATCGCCCAATTCGCTATAGGCCACCAGCGGTTCGTCGAAGCGGATCACGCCTGCGAGCTCAACCGACTTTCTGCGCGTGTTGAACAGCCGGAACGCCACGGTCGGTTGCGCGCGCAGCACGAACACATGCTCGTCGGAGAATTCGTCGTGCTCGAGCGCCACCGTATAGACGGGCTCTTCGACGCCGACATAAAGGAAAAAGTCGGCGTCAAGCTCGCGCCCGATGCTCGCCAGGTCGGCGTTGCTGGCGCGACGCTGGCGGATTTGCTCGCTGCTTTCGTTTTCCTGGCTGCGGAACACCGTCTGAAACAGCGTGCGCGGGGTTGAACCGCCGTTTTGCGCGGTCATTCGGCGCAGCGCGGTCTCTACGGCGTTGGTGTCGACGACCTCGAAGCGCTGAGAGTTATCGAGGCCCTCTGTTAGCTGGCCGTCCAGCTGCAGCAGCAGAATCTGGGAGAAAGCCGCCGCCACTGCGCTCGGGAACGCTGAAGCTTGCGGTTCCGCCGGTTCCGGATTCTGGTTCGCGGTCTGGGGAGCGGCGTCGCTGTTCTGGTCGCCTGGCTGCGCCGGGTTTTGCGCCGGAGGCTGCACGATTGTCACGCTAGGCGCTGACGTCGCTGACTTGATCTGCTCCTCCACCGCCGCGGCGTTGCGCTCGGCATAGGCGTCCGGCGACATGTCCATCGCCAGCCGCTCGATGGTCTCGTCGGTGGCGATGGCGATTCGGATGACGCCGCCGGTGTCGCGATTGCCGGTAAAGCGCGGCACGGCCCATGCCGCCGCCAGCGCCAGCACCACTGCGCCAGCCAGGCCGATCAGTACAAGTCTCTTGCGGTCCATCGCCCTTACGCCCCGTCTGTATCTTGGAATCTCAGCTTATCGTTGGGCCGCCTGCGGGCGGCGCACAATGGCGCCGACAGCAATGGTCCCCATGCCCTGTTCAATCACGCCCACGCTCAAGCGGGCGCGCACTTCGGTGAGCCGGATGCGGCCAATCTCGGACCCAGTGTCGCCCAACCGCTCGCCGGTGACCGGGTCGCGCAACTCGCGGCCCAGCGAACGCACCGTGAGCGTATCGCCCACGGCGTAGCCGGCGTCCTGGCCGCGATTGATGAAAACCCGATCGGCATCCGGCCGGCCCAGTATCCCAGCAACGTCGTCACTGCGGCCGGGAGCGTGCTCAGCAG
>CAZNTI010000398.1:0-2427 GCA_964575885.1 uncultured Terricaulis sp. | reverse complement strand
ACGCTGCTCGATTTCATCGAGGAAGCCGAGATCGATCGCGCCGGCTGCTTCAAGTATGAGAACGTCGAGGGCGCGCCCTCGCGCGAGTTGGCCGATCACGTCGATCCCGACGACATCGACGAACGCTACGAACGCTTCATGGCCCTACAAACTGAGCTCGCGCACGCGCGCGGCCAAGCCATGGTCGGGCGCGAGATCGAGGTGATCTGCGACGGCTGGGACGACGACGAAAGCGCCTATGCCTGCCGCTCGAAAGCCGACGCGCCGGAAATCGACGGCGTGGTGTATGTGGAGAGCGCGCGTGAGATTGCGGAGGGCGAAATCCTGCGGGTGCGTATCACGAGCGCGGAGGGGCATGAGCTGCACGCGCGCGCAGATTGGCGCTGACGCACCGCCGGCTTCCAGCCGGCCGTCATTGGTTCAAATAATCTAAGAGCCGACTGGAAGCCGGCGGTACGGTCGGGCTGGCAACGTCTCGTTAATGAGGCGGCATGACGACGCCTGCACAATCCGCTAAAGTCGCGAGTATGCCGCTAGATTTGATTAGCGTTGTCGAAGAGTTCTGGCCGGTCGCTCTCTTGCTGGCGGTCGGCGCCTGGCTGGGCATGGGCCTTCAGCGCTTCATTTCGAAGCTACGCGCCCGCTCGTGGCGAAGGCGCAACGCTTCGCTTAATCAGGGCTCCCCGCCGGCTAGTCAGGCGCCGACAAATAAGCACGCAAGGGCGCAAATCGCTGTTGAGCAGTTGCGGATCGTGATGGACGCCGACTTCACCGCGCGGCCGCTACTAAGCCAAAGCGAAGCACGCGTGTTTGAAGAGCTTTGCCGAATTGTCACGCGTTGCAAGCCCGAATGGCGGGTGATGGCGCAAGTCTCGCTCGGAGAAATTCTACGAAGCACGAACTCTGAAGCGTTCAGCTGCGTCAACTCAAAGCGTGTGGACATGTTGTTGGTTGATGACAACTGCTGGCCGCGTCATGCGATCGAGTATCATGGCGACGGCCACTACCAAGGGACGGCTGCGGCGCGGGACGCCGTAAAGAAGGAAGCTCTACGCAGAGCGGGGATCGGGTATCACGAAGTTGTCGCGGGCAAAACAACGCCCGGCGAACTTCGCCAATTCATCGAAAATCTGATCTCGAAAGACGAAGCAGTTTCAAATCTCGACGCGCTCAACCGTTGCGTTGAACCAAACGCCGCTCCTTCTGGCGTCGACGATCTACGCCCAGATCGAGCTGACGATCGATGAGGTCGGAAGAAATCCAAGCTTGTCGGCGAAGGCGACCTCGCGGCGCAGACCGAGCAAGTTTATCTCAACCTGAAAGCTGCACTCGCCGCCGCCGGGGCGGAGTTCTCCAACGTCGTGAAGTTCACGACCCTCGTCATCGATCTCACGCGCGAGAAAGCCGCCATCGTGCGCGAAGTGCGTCCTCATAGAAAGAAGCCCGCGCCGCGGTGCGGCGGGCCGCCGCAATGCATCAAGCACAGCATCATCAATATTGCTTTAGCGCCGGCAGCGGCCGAGGTCGAATTCGCGCATATAGAGTTCACGCACTTCGGCCGAGGCCAATTCGCTGTCCGAGGTGTCGTTAAGCCCGGCGCAAAAAACCACAAAACGCTGGCCGTATCGCAGCACCTCGCGGAGACTGGCGCCGTCCAAGTCGGCGTCGGCCTCGCCGAGTTGGGCTTGGCCTTCGTTGAATCTCTGGATCGCCAGCGAGGCGTGATCCATGCTTCTTTCCCGGTCTGCTGAGTCCGTGCTCAGCCGCAGATGGTAAAGGCCTTCGTAAAACAGCGCGCGGGCGGCGGTCCGACTCGCCAAATCGCGTTGGGTTTCGGCGTAATGCCGCGCTATTTCGGCCTCCTCTTGCGCCCGGTACGTGCGCGCTTGGCTTTGCGCCGAGCGCCACCAGAAATAGCCCGACCCCATCGCCAGCAGCGCAAACATGACGGCCGCCGCGCCCACGCGCATCAAAGTGCGCCGTTGCCGCGCGCGCTCGCGCTTCACTATTGCGCCTTCGGCTTCCTCGCTCGCCGCGATGAAAGCGCGCTGCAGATCGGTTGGCTCCGGCGCCGGCGCGCGCCACCCCGCAAGCCAGGAGCGCGCGGCGTCCAGCTCCGGCCCGCGCAGCAGCAGCACCTCGTTGCGGGCGCGCGCGTCCCAGCGCCGCGCCGCCTCGGAGAGGCGCGTATGTTCGCGGATCCAACCGAGGTCGACGCGCAGCGCCTTGGCGAGATCGCCAAGCGAACGCGAGAACGAACGGCCTTCGTCGAAAAAGATGTAGTTGAGCCGCCTGAGCGAGTCCGGCGTTTGCGCCTCTTCCACCGGGATCCGGACCACCGGGATCACCCGCTTGGACAGCGCCGCGGCGCGCACGATTTCCCATTGGCAACGCTCGGAGGCCACCGATGTCGGGGTGATCACGAAC
>CAZNTI010000397.1:0-2440 GCA_964575885.1 uncultured Terricaulis sp. | reverse complement strand
GCGTTCGGGGCGGGCGGCGGCGCAGGCGATGGCAGGCGTGCGCTGGTCCAGCCCGCACGCGGCCGGCGATGTGCTTGACAGGCTGGGCGCTGAGCGCGTGGCGCTTGTGCCGATGTTGTACGACATCGACACGGCTGGGGATTGGCGCGCCTACCGCTCGGCGACTAGGGTGTCGAGCGGGGTGTCGAGCGGGGTGTAGAGCGCGGGACCGCCGGCAGCGAGGCGATCGAGTTCCAGGGTCGGCTGCCCGTAGCGGCGCCGGCAGAGCGCCATGTGCGACAGCGCGCGCTCGGCATAGTCGCGGCTTTCGGCGCGCGGCAGCATTTCCAGCAGCAGCAGCGGGTCGATATCGGCGGGCTGCGTCGCCAGCCAGCGCGAGAGCCAGCCGGGTCCGCCGTTGTAGGCCGCGAACACGCGCGCGAGATCGCCGTCATTATGGAATTGATCCATCAGCCAGCGCACGTAGCTTTGGCCGAGGCGCATGTTGAGGCCGGGCTCAAACAGTGCGGCGGGATTACGCCGATAATTGGTGGAGCTATCCATGTCGCGCGCAGTGGAGGGCAAGAGCTGCATCAATCCGCGCGCGTTCGACACGCTGACCGCCTTGGGATTGTAATAGCTTTCCTGGCGCACGATCGCATAAATGAGCGCCCGGTCGAGCGCGAAGCCGTCGTCGGGCTCGAACGAGGTAGCCGGGCAGAAACCCGCGGCGAGCGCGGGCCCTCCATATTCGGCGGCGCGCAATTGCGCGGCCGGCGCCTGCAGCGCCATCGCCAGCGCCAGGAACGTGCGGTCGTCCTCCGGCGGCAGGTCCGCGTGCAGGCGGCGCAGTTCGCTCTCGACTTCCGACAGCCTGCCCAATTGGGCCAACGCCGCAGCGCGGCGCGCGCCCGGATAGCGCTCGACAAAGTGCTGCAACACATCGGACGTCACCTCCGGGGGGGCGAAGTCGAGCGCGCTGTCACGCCCGAGATGGGCCTCGGCGAGCTGGCCGTAGAAGGTCCATGGCCGCAGCGCCGCGGCTTCGAGATGCTCCACCACGCCGCGCGTTTGTCCCGAAGCCAGCCGCGCGCGCGCCGCCCAGTAATGCGCCGCCGCAAGCGCCCAGCCGCCGTGATGGGGCCAGGCGGTCGAGGCTTCGAAGTGCTGCGCCGCTTCAGCATAGGCGAGCTGGCGGTAGGCGATCAGGCCAAGCTGCCAATGCGCTTGGCCCGAGCGCGGGCCCACGACCTGCGCCTGCGCCAGGGTGCGGGCGGCGTCGAAATCGCCTTCGCCGATGCGCTCGGCGATACGTTGCATGGCGAGGCGCGCCTGGCGGGTGTCGCTCCACACCGGCGGGGGCGTCCCCGGCAGGACGCGTCCGCGACCGCGGTGCGGTTCAGGCGCGCGCGCACGCGAGCGGCGCGGCCGCGAATCCATGGCGCGGTCGTAGACGGCGCCGGCCATGCCGTACTCGGGGTAACGATTGAGCCAGCCGGTGTACTCGCTCCAGCCCGGCCGGTAGCCGCGGGTGAGCAGCATGCGCCCGCGCACCACGCCTTCGAGCACGTTGTCCTCGGTGCGCTGAAGCGCTGTGCCGACGCCGCGCCAGTCGCCGGCCTCGACGGCCTCGAAGGCGGCGCGATAGGCGGCCTCGTCCTGCTCGGAAAGCGCAACGACGCGGGTTTCTGCGGCGGCGGGCGCCACGATCGCGGCGACCGAGAGGGCGGCGAAGGCGGTGCGAAACGTCATCGGAGCCCTTTTATCTTGCCGTGGTCAGGTGTGGGGATCGCGGGCTACGCCCTGTTCGTCAAGCCAGGACGCAGCCATCAGCAAATCCATCCACGCCAGCCGCTTGTGTTGCGGCTGACGCAGCAGATATGCGGGGTGAAGCATAACCATAGTGTTGATGGGCGCTTCCAACCCCTCGCGGTTGTAGGCAAAGCGCCGCCCGCGCAGGCGGGTGACGCCGTCCTCGCGCTTCAGGACCGTGTGCGCGGCGGCTTTGCCGGCCAGGATCAGGAGCTTCGGGCGGCAGAGCGCGATCAGCCGCTCGACGAAAGGCAGGCAGGCGGCGATCTCGCCCTGGGTGGGGTCGCGGTTGCCAGGCGGACGCCAGTAAATCGTGTTGGAGATCAGCACGTTGGTTTTTCGGCTGAGGCCGATCTGGGCGAGCATCAGGTCCAGCAGCTGGCCCGAGCGGCCGACGAAGGGTTTACCTTGCTCGTCTTCGTCCTTGCCCGGGGCTTCCCCCAACAGCAGCACCGGCGCGTCGGCGACGCCATCGGCGAACACCGTAGTGCGCGCCGTGGCCTTGAGCGCACAGCCGTCAAAGTTCTCCACAGCGGCGCGAAGCGCGGCCAGGTTTGAGGCGGCGGCGGCAAGAGCGCGGGCGGTTTCGAGGGGGGCCTCGGCGCCGCTGCGTAAGCCGCTTCCGCGGCGTCCATGTCGACGCCGGCGG
>CAZNTI010000396.1:0-2443 GCA_964575885.1 uncultured Terricaulis sp. | reverse complement strand
TCAAGTTGGACAGACATTGCTTGCAGCTGCGCTCTACCGGCAGCCAGGCGAGCCCGGCGTTCTCCAGCGCCAGATTTCCGGTCCGGATGGCGCGCGTTTGCACCGAGGTGAAAAGCTTGTCGAAGCCGACGCCGCTCGCAGCCAGCACAGCGCCGGCGGCGCGGGCCTCGGCCTCGCCTTTGGGTGTCAAATCTACGTCCACCCAGCCGGTGAAGCGGTTTTCCAGGTTCCACTGGCTCTGGCCATGGCGAAGCAAAGCGAGAAACGTCATGCGCACCTGACTTCCAGCCATGCACGCGGGCGTCAAGGCCCGCCTGGGCTGGGGGCTCGCCCTTGGGCGCGGCCCCCGCTAAACCGCAGCGATGCGCGCTTGGTATTTCCATCCCCTGATCTTTTATCCACTGGCGCTGGTGCTGGCGGTCCTGGTCATCGCCGTGAGCCTCAAGCCACAGGCGTGGCCGCGCGCGCCTGCCCCCGCGGCGGCGGAGGTCGACGGTGAGACGTTGCTGTTCGCGGGCGAGGCTTTCAACGCCCCTGCCGACAGCCCAGAGCAGGAAATGATGGTTGTGCGCGATTTTTTTGGCCGCGCGCAGGCTTTGCGCATCGCGGTGCTGCCCGGCCAGCCGCCGCCCACGCCGGCCGAACAGGGCGTGCGCATCCTCTTCACCCCGCAACAGGCAGCGCTGCTCGAAGACCGTCCGGCGGTCGTCGAGGTCGACTACGCGCCGCTGCCGGTGAACGCCGCCGACGGGCTGGCGGTCAGTCTGCAGGGGATCGGCCCCGCCGATTGGGTGAGCCAGCCGGCGCCGCCGCAGCCGGGCACGCTGCGCTTCGATCTGCCGGCGCAATTCGCCTTAAACGGGGTCGGTCTGCGCGCGCTGAGCCAGGGCGAGGGCCAGGCCTACGGGCTCGAAATTTCGGCGGTGCGCGTAACGCCGCAGGGCGACGGCGCCGCGGCCAATTGAATTTTCCCCGCTTTTCGCCCACACCGCCCCCTTTGCAGAAGACGGATTGAACCTCGATGTTGCCTGCGCCGCGCGCGAGCCTCAGCGCCAACTCCGCCGAGTTTGAAACTCTGCCGCTGGTGAAGCCGACCGGCTTTCGCGAATACGATGCGCGCTGGTGGTTCGGCATTCCGGGATCAGACAAGCCCCCTGAGCTGAACGCGCTCGGCGTGCAGGCGCTGGGAATGGGCCTGGGCACGCTCATCCATGAGATCGGCGTGCCCGCCCGCATCGTGGTTGGCCACGATTTCCGCTTCTACTCGCTCTCGATCAAGCAGGCGCTGACGCTGGGGCTGATGCAGGCCGGCATGGAAGTACACGACATCGGCCTCGCGCTGTCGCCGACTGCCTACTTCGCCCAATTCGCACTCGATATCCCCTGCGTCGCGATGGTGACGGCGAGCCACAACGAAAACGGCTGGACCGGCGTCAAGATGGGCGCCAACAAGCCGCTTACCTTCGGACCCGAAGAGATGGGGCTGCTGAAAGAGATCGTGCTCGGCGGCAAGTTCGCGGAACGCGCGGGTGGGACGTATGTGCGCGTCGAGGGGCTGGCCGAGCGCTACATCGCCGACGTGGCCTCGCGCGTGAAGCTGACGCGCCCGCTCAAGGTGATCGCTGCTTGCGGCAATGGCACGGCCGGCGCTTTCGCGCCGGAGGCGCTGCGGCGGATGGGCGCGGAGGTGATCGATCTCCACACCTCGCTCGACTGGACCTTCCCCAACTACAACGCCAACCCCGAAGACGAGAAGATGCTGCATGACATGGCGGCCGCCGTTAACGCGCATGGCGCTGATCTGGCGCTCGGCTTTGACGGCGACGGCGACCGCTGCGGGGTCGTCGATGACGAAGGCAAGGAAATTTATGCCGATAAAGTTGGGCTGATGCTGGCGCGCGACCTCTCCCGCGAAAATCGGGGCGCGACCTTCGTGGTCGACGTGAAATCAACCGGCCTTTACGCCGTCGATCCGGTGCTGAAGGAAAACGCCGCCAGCGTCGATTACTGGAAAACCGGCCATTCCTACATCAAGCGCCGCACGACCGAACTTGGCGCCCTCGCGGGTTTCGAAAAGAGCGGCCACTTCTTCTTCCGGCCCCCGCTGGGCCACGGCTACGATGACGGCATCGTCGCGGCGTCCATGGTGCTGGCCATGCTCGACCGCAACCCGGGCCAAAAGCTGTCGGACCTGAGGAAAGCCCTGCCGAAGAGCTACACCTCGCTCACTGCGACGACGAGAAAAAGTACACTATCGTCGAGCGCGTGGTGGCCGAGTATCAGCAATTGGCGAAAGATGGCGGCAAGATTTTGGGCCGCAGCATTCGCGACGTGAACACCATCAACGGCGTGCGCGTAACGCTTGAGGACGGCGCCTGGGTGCTGGTGCGCCCCTCGTCAAACAAGCCTGAACTGGTGGTGGTGGTTGAAAGCATGTCGAGCG
>CAZNTI010000395.1:0-2459 GCA_964575885.1 uncultured Terricaulis sp. | reverse complement strand
CCCGCTTCAGCGGCGCCTCGTCAAGGACGATCTCGATGAACTCGCCGCTTTCGAAGCGCGGCCGCGCCATCACCCGCAGAACCCGGCCCGGCGGCGCGGTCAGGGTCTCCACCGCCCAGGCGAAGCGGTCGAAGCCGCTCGCTTCGGTGTAATCGTACACCACCAGCTGAGCGACGTCCTGAGGCGCGTTCGGCGCCTCCAGCAGCAACACCCGCTCGCCTTCGCGCTGTAAGGCCGCCCGCTGCACGCCGGCGTTGGACAGCAATTCGTACTCAAGCTCGTCGCCGATCGGCAAATCGGGCGAGGCCTCCAGCGCCAGCGCCGCGACCTGCGCCAGATTCATCCGCTCCCGCAGCCAGTTCTCGTGAAAGCCAGCCAAAGCCGGCGCGAACACGAACGCCTCGCCTGCGAGCACCGCCAGCACCGTCATCGCCAGCAGCCGGCCGGCGAGGCTGTTCACAAACCCCTGCGCGCGCCGCAGGAGGCTGAGGTCGCGCGAGGCGGGAGGATCGGTGCTGCTCATGCCGCGACTTCAGTTTAGCTTACCGATCGTGAGCGCACCGCTCATGCGCAGCTTGACGCCAGGCGGGCGCTGGGCTATCCGCCACGGCTTAATTTTTAGCCCAAAACATCGAGGCGCGTCGCCGTGAGCACCAAGCGGACCTATCAGCCTAGCCGGCTCGTGCGCAAGCGCCGCCATGGCTTTCGCGCCCGCATGGCCACCAAGGGCGGCCAGAAGGTGCTGTCGCGTCGCCGCGCCAAGGGCCGCAAGCGCCTCTCGGCCTAAGCGATTGCCCCGCCGGGGCAAACCCGGCATCCCGGCGGCAGGAGCCGCCAAACCTGTGATCACGCCATCGCCGCCCCTGCAGCGACTCACCAAACGAGCGCAATTTCTGTTTGTTCGCGGCGGTTTGCGCGCTGCACGCGGCTGCGTACTGGTGGAGGCCCGCCGACGCGAGGCGACCGGGGCGATCGGGGTCGGCTTCACCGCCAGCCGCAAGGTCGGGGCAGCCGTCGTCCGCAACCGCGCCCGGCGGCGTCTGCGCGAGGCGGCGCGGCGGCTGCTGCCGCTGCATGGGCTGGCGGGGGTGGATTACGTGCTGGTGGCGCGGCCGCAAACCGCAGACGCCACCTGGGCCAGCTTGCTTGACGATCTTGGAAACGCGCTGATAAGGCTCCGCGCCGATCTGGAGGCTGGCGTTGCGAGCCGGCAACGGCCTCGCGGCGCACCCAAGCGCACCAACACCACCGGAAGCAGTTGAACCCGATGCAAAACCGCGGCGGCCCCGGGCCGGTAGAAACTCGCAACGTTTTCATCGCGATAGCGCTGTCGCTCGCGATCTTTTTGGGTTTCGAGTTCTTTTACAACATCCCCGCTCGCGAACGCGCCGCGGAGGCGCAGCGGGCCCAGATCGAAGCCCAGATCGAAACCGGGGCTGGGAACGCAGCGCCCGGCGAAGCCGGCGCCGGCGCGCCCGCCCCGCGCGAGCAGGTGCTCAACGCCAGCGCCGCATCGCGGATCACCATCGACACCCCCGCGGTGGACGGGTCGATCGCACTGGAAGGCGCGCGCCTCGACGATCTCAACCTGCGCCGCTATCGCCAGACCGAGGAAGACGACAGCGCTGAAGTGACGCTGTTGTCGCCGATCGACAGCGAATTTGGCCACGACGCCTTCTTCGGCTGGGAGCGGCAAGCAGGGGCCGACGTCGCCACGCTGGCCGACGCCTTCAGCGGCTGGAGCGCGCCGGCCGGAGCGACGCTGACGCCGCAGACCCCGGTGACGCTTACGCTCGATGTCGGCGAGGGGCTCAGCATCGAGCGCACCATCTCGATCGACAACGACTACATGTTCACGATCACCGACGTGGTGCGCAACGCCGGCGAAAGCGCAGCGTCAGTGCGCCCCTTCGGCACGGTGCGCAGGCGCGGACTGCCTGAGAATTACAAGTTCAACCAGATCGTGCACCAGGGTCTGATCGGCGCGTTCGGCCCCAACAACACGATGAAGCATTCGACCTTCCAGGACTCGGACAAGCATGTGCGCGACCGCGGGCGCGGCCGCGTCGGCGAAGAAGAGCGCATCGAAGACCTGCAGGGCCGAGGCGGCTGGTTCGGAATCACCGATCACTACTGGCTGACCGCCATCGTGCCCGACCAGGGTGAGCAGCTGGCCGCCTTTTTCGACGCGCGCAGCGACGGCGCCTCCAACAATTATCGTTCCGCCTATCGCGGCGGCTGGCGTGATGTGCCCGCGGGCGGCGAAGTGACGTACACGCAGCGTCTGTTCGCGGGCGCCAAGCGCTATGAATTGCTCGAGCACTACCAAAGTACGCTGAATATTCCGCGCTTCGACAACGCCATCGAATGGGGCAATTTCTGGTTCCTGACCCGTCCGTTATTCCAATGGCTGCTGCACGCGTTCGCGCAATTCTTCGGCGGCGATTACGGCTTCGGCT
>CAZNTI010000394.1:0-2463 GCA_964575885.1 uncultured Terricaulis sp. | reverse complement strand
GCAACGAATGGAACGGGACCGTGCGGGTCGAGGTCGAGATCGTCGATCTCGCGCCGGCGGAGCGCGGGCCTCTGGCGCAACGTGTGTAGGCTGGAGCGCGGGCCTCTGGCCCGCATGAATACGCAAGCGTCTGCAAAAGCCGGCCGGAGGCCGGCGCTCCAATCTTCAAAGCGCAACGCATGTAGGCGCGCGTCGCAAGAGCCGGCCGGAGGCCGGCGCTCCAACTTGGATAGCGTAACGTTTGTAGGTTGGAGCGCGGGCCTCTGGCCCGCATAATTCTTCGCGCGTCGCAAGTGCCGGCCGGAGGCCGGCGCTCCAACTTGGATAGCGCAACGTGTGTAGGCGCGCGTCGGAAAAGCCGGCTGGAGGCCGGCGCTCCAACTTGCATAGCGTTACGTGTGTAGGCGCACGTCGCAAGCGCGGGCCTTAACGCCCGCGCGCCAACGTGCGTTGCGCGAATAGTACAACATGCTCCCAAAGGGAGAGCGGGGCGCGCCCGACGCTGAGCGCTCAAAAACAAAGGTAGTGGGGTGGCGCGCCAGGCGCGCCCCGCGCGGTTCGTTTATGCGGCCGGCGCAAGCGTGAGGCGTTGGCGCGATCCCGGGGGGCCATACGTGACGCAGACTGGCTTTGGGTTGCACGTCGATGATGTACAAGATCGGTCGGGCCTGCTCCCCGCCTTGGGTATCCGATCAACCAGCGACGCTGGGGTTCCGGGCATCTCTTGGCGCCGTGCTTTGGTTCCCGGCCGACGCGCAGCGGCATCCAACATGGGTTGGGATTCAACGGTTCGGGATTGGACAAATGATTGAGCGTCCCCAATCCCTCATCCGCAAAACCCAATCCTGCCGCTGGGACTTCCGAGTTGCTTTTTCTCCTCGAAACTGAGGCTCTCCACGTCGCCGCTTTGAGCCCCTTCGCGTTCAAACCGCGTCTGCCGCATTGATGGTTTGTCGGTGCACCATAAACCTCCCGCACAACAGACGAGGTCAGACTACGCCTAGCCTGGCGCCGGTCGGATAGATTTGCGCGCGCGCCTTGAAATCTGAAGCTTAACGGGACGTTGCGTGTTGCATAAGGATAGCGTTTTCCCCGCAATCGGGGCCTGGCGCGGGCGTTAACCGCGCCGGTTCAGCACTTTTCAACGTCCGGCTGCGCAGGCTGGCGCAATGGGCGTGGTGCGATTCCAGCGGCCCGGGCCGCGCAGCCGGTCGCTTCGGCGGCCGCGCTGGCGCGCGCTCAGACGCAGCGAACTCGCCCTGGCGCTTGCGGCGGTGCTGCTTGGGGTGGTTGCGGTGTTCGCGTCGCCGCAGGGGGCGGGTCCGGCCGCCGAAGCCGCGCGCCCTGAGCCGGCGGCGCCTTCGAACAGCTTTTTCCCGCGCGGCCAGATTCGGGTGATCGACGGCGACACCGTCGAGATCGTCGCCACCCGCGAACGCGTGCGGTTGGCCAATATCGACGCCGCCGAGCTGGGCGAAGGGGCCGCTTGCGCCGCCGAACGCCGCCACGGCGAGGCCGCCAAGTCGCGTGCGCGCGCAGTGGTGGCGCGGTCGCGGCAGGTGGTGCTGCAGCGCACCGGCCGGGTCGACGGCTACGGGCGCACTATTGGGTACTTGCTGGTTGACGGCGAGGATCTGGGCCGAAGGCTGATCGAGGCCGGTTTGGCCCGGCCGTGGCGCGGGCGGCGCGAACCCTGGTGCGACGCCCGCGGCGCGCTCGCGCCCTGACGGGCCCCATGCGGGCGGTGCGGGAATGGTCGGTGCGGGAATGGTCGGGGCGGGAATGGTCGGGGCGGAGGGATTCGAACTCTCGACATCCAGCTCCCAAAGCTGGCGCTCTACCAGGCTGAGCTACACCCCGAGGGGCGCTTGCTGTGCCACGTGCGGGCCTGGCCCGCAACGGCCTAATCGCTTGCAAAGATTCGATGGCGCACATGGTCGCCGGGGCGAATGCCAAGTTCGGCCGATAACCCCGCATTGATCTCCAACACGCCCCCGGTCATTCCCGCGGCCAGCACGGGCGCCTCGGAATACGGCGTGGTGCGTTCGGCGATATTGAGAATGCGCCCGTCGGGGGCGATGAAAATGATGTCGAGCGAGAGCGGCGTATTGCGCATCCAGAAGCTCGCCCGTTCCGGCTGTTGAAACTCAAACAGCATGCCGTGGTCGCGCGCCAGGGTTTCGCGGAACATCAGCCCCCGATTGCGCTCGGCGTCATCGTCGGCGATCTCGACCTGGAAGCGCACCGGGCCGTTGCGGGTTTCGACGGTGACCAGTTCGAGCCCGGCGCCGGCCTCGGTCCGGGCGGCTTCGGGTTGAGCGCAGGCGCCGCCGGCGACGGCGAGCGCCAGCGCAAGCGCGCGCAAAGCGTTGAGCATGGCCATGTCCTCAGATGGTCGCGATACCTGCGTCGCATACCATGAGCGCGGCGGCGGCCAAAAGCGGGGAAACCGTGGCAGGCCCT
>CAZNTI010000393.1:0-2474 GCA_964575885.1 uncultured Terricaulis sp. | reverse complement strand
GCATTGTAGGCGGCGGCGACGTCGTCGTGGGCCGCCGCTGAGCGCTTTCCGGCGCCTGAGAATCCCTGCACTGCTGAAGGCTCAAAAGCGCCCGCAACGGACGCCTTCAGGAGGTCAGCATGCCCGCAGCGATTTCGTGCGTCACGGTACCGGTCGATGATCTCCAGAAGTCGGTGGCCTTCTATCGCGATGCGCTGGGGCTGACGCCCGACGAGGCCGATGAGGATCAGGCCTCCTTCGATCTCGATGGCGTATTCTTGGTGTTGCTCGACCGCAGCGAGTTCGGCGTTTACGTCGAGGGTGTCGGCGCGCGGCCGGCGGGCCGCGGCAGCGCGGAGACCATCCTCAGCTATTTCACCGCGTCGCGCGGCGAGGTGGACGAATTGATGGCCAAGGCCAAAGCCGCTGGCGCGGTGGTGTCGCCCGCCGAGGACGACGAGGGCGTCTATTCCGGCTACTTCACAGATCCCGACGGCCACACCTGGGAAGTGCTCTACGACGCCAGCTGAATCTCAGCCGTCGTCCTGAACCGGGGCTGGCGGCGCTGACAGCGTCCGCCGCACCCGCCGCAGCGCGGGTCGTACCAGACGCTCAAACCCAGCTGCTTCAGCCGCCGCGCGAGGCGCTCGGCCTCGGCTTGATCGCTGCGCGCGTAAGAAATGAATACGTCGGTCATCGCCGCCCCATGGGCGCGATACTGGAACGCCGCCGGCCTTGGCTCAAGCGCGCTAAGGCTTCAGCGCACCAGCACCACGCGCTTGCCGGTGTGGTCGGGTGGCGAGACCACCCCGATCCGCTCCAGGGTTTCGACCAGGTGGGCGGAGAGATTGTAGCCGATCTGCAGCTTGCGCTGCAGAAACGAGATGCTGGCCTTCTGGTGGATGCGCGCAATCTCGATGGCGCGCGCCAGCAGGCCGGCGCTGGGCTGTTCGGGCGCACGCAGCTCGGGCCATTCCCCGATGAGGGCTGCAAGCGCACGGAAGGCTTCCGGCGCTCCAGGGGTAACGGCCACGACATAGAGGGCCTCATCGCCGCCCTGAGTGGGGCTGAGCGAGAGCCGCAGGAAGTCGGATTCGGTTTCGACGACGGCGGCGACCGCGTCGAAGCGCACCGAGGCGCTGACGCGTTCGCCGCGGCAGAAGCCCCCCATGCGGCTGGCGAACAGCTCGTGCAGGGCGCGTGGCCCGCCAGCGAGTTTGACCGTGGAGCGCGGCGCGGCGAACACCGCCAAGAGCTCCGTATCCAGAGGCTGCTTCACGCGTTCGCCCTCCCGCGGCTTGGATGTGCGCCTGTCGCCAGCATGTGCGCAACCGAGGCGCCGTTTCAATGACCGCGCTGCCTTTACTGGGCGCCGGTTTCCTCGGCGACGGCGCGTTCGCTCATGTCGCGGAGGAACGCATAGAGGTCAGCCACCTCGTCGTCGCTCCAATGCGCAAACCGCGATCGCGCCACTGGTCCCATCATCTCCAGTTCGGCCTCGCTCAGCGGCACGCCTTCGCGCATCAGCCGCGTGAACGCCGCCTCGTCATACGCGCCCACCGCGATCAAGTCTGGCGCCGAGCCCTCCCACGGGGCCCAACCGCGCAGATTGAAACCATGGCATTCGTTGCAGCTGGTCATGGCCAGATACTCGCCGCGGGCGACGCGCTGATCGGGATGGTTTTGCTGCGTCAATGGCGGCACCTGGTCGAGCCAGCGCGGCATCGCTGCGTCTGCGCCGCGGGCGATCTCGAAGCGGACCATAAACATGGCCAACGTCCGTTCGTGCCAGGGCGAGAGCGCGCCGTCCGGCGCTGCGTTTGAAACCTCGCGCACGCGCAGGTAGGCGATCAAGGCGGCGACGTCGGCGTCGGAGAGGTGCACGAAATTGAACGACGGCATCGAATAGAGCGCGCGCCCGTCACGCCCGAGCCCATGGCGGATCGCCGCCTCGAGCGTCGCCGGCGTTTCGCTGCGCGCCAACGCGGCAAGGTTGGGCGTTTGCACCGCGCCCCACATGATCTCGCCTTGCAGATCGCCGCCGTGGCAGCCGAAACAGCCGCGGGTGCGGGCGAGGTGTTCACCGTGCGCCAGGGCGGCGGCATCCTCAGGTATGGGTGTAGTGAATGGCGGGGGCGCAGCGAAGGAGCGGAAATGCGCCTCGCTTGCAGCATAAACCCAGCCGACGAAGCCGAGGCCGAGCGCGGTCGCGGCCGCCGCCGCCCAGAAAAGCACTCTTCCCAAAGTCATCCGCCCCTCGCTCGCCAAAGCTTGCGCGTCGCCAGCCTATCACGAATCACGCCCGCGCAGCCCTTGCCGCCCCGGCGCTGTTGAGGCATAAGCCCGGACTTGCCGGCTGGCGCGCCGAAGCGCGCGCGAGCCGTAAATTTCCCGTGCCGGTCCGCTTTTCGTGTCGTCAGGCGTCCCCGGGGCGCGGTACAGGAGTTTAGCTCAGCTGGTAGAGCATCGGTCTCCAAAACCGAGGGTCGTGGGTT
>CAZNTI010000392.1:0-2480 GCA_964575885.1 uncultured Terricaulis sp. | reverse complement strand
TTGCAGATCTTGGCCGCCTGCCCGGCGCCGCTGTCGCCGGCATGGATTACCGCTTTCGCCATCGGCTGCAGCGCCTGTTCGAACTCGGCGAAGTCCTGCGCGCGGCAGCCAACCATGAAGGTCAGCGTGCCGCCGCTCGCTGCGGCCGTGCCTCCGGACACCGGCGCATCGGCCGCGCGGAACCCCTGCATGGCTGCGTCGCGCGCCACCGTGCGGGCGCTGTCCACATCGATGGTCGAGCAATCGATCAGCAGCGCGTCCCTGCGCGCATTTGGCAGGATGCTCTCCGCATAGATGTCGCGCACATGCTGGCCTGCGGGCAGCATGGTGATTACAACATCGACGTCCTTCACCGCATCGGCCGCCGAGGCGGCGGCGCTCATGCCCTGCGCTGACGCGCGCGCGAGGGCCTCGGCGTTGAGATCGAAGGCCACCACATCGCGGCCGGCCTTGGCCTGATTGGCGGCCATCCCGGACCCCATATTGCCAAGGCCGATGAATGCGACGCGGTTCATGCTGAACTCCTTGGTTCGCGGTCTGTCTTAGCGCGCGAGCCGCGCGCGACAAGCTCTGCGCCCGCGATCACGACCGTGGCGCCGCAGCCGAACCCGCAAGCAGCCCGCCGTCGATATGGAACTCCGAGCCGGTCACGTAGGCGGCCTCGTCGGACGCTAGCAGCACCGCGATCGCCGCCACCTCCGAGGGCTCACCGAAACGCTTCAGCGGCGTATCCGCCACGAAGGCCTGCAGCCGCTCCGCGCGCTCTGGTCCTTCGCCCAGCATCGGCTCCCACATCGGCGTCAAGATTGCGGCCGGGTGAATGGAATTGCAGCGAATGGCGAGCCCCTGTTCGGCGCAATAGAGCGCGACACTCTTGGTGTGGTTGCGCACCGCGGCTTTGGAGGAGGCATAGGCCGCAGCGCCTGGAATGCCAACCACGCCAGAGCGCGAGGAAATATTGATGATGGCGCCGGACTGTGTTGTGCGCATCGCCTGAATGGCGTGCTTGCAGCCCAAGAACACGCCATCGAGATTGGTCACATGCACGGCGCGCCACGCTTCCAGCGTCGCGTGCTCTGGATCATGCGCGGCCTCCCCGCCCTCGAAGCCGGTGATGCCGGCGTTGTTCACCAGAACGTCGAGCCGGCCATGCCGCGCCAGTACGGCGCCGATGGCGGCGCGCCACTCCTCTTCCTCGCGAACGTCGAGGCGCAAGCCCTCCTGCCCCAGCGCGGAAGCCGCGCGCGCCGCGCCCTCTGCGTCCAGGTCCGTCACAAAGACACGCGCGCCCTCCTTCGCAAACGCTTCCGCGATCGCATAGCCGATGCCACGCGCAGCGCCGGTCACGAGCGCAACCTTGCCTTCAAGCCTCATGGGGGAGCGGCCTCCATTCCTGATCCGCAGGCAGCGGCGCGAAGATTTCATCGAGCATCGCGGCGGTGACGCCCGCCAGCGTCACCGGGTTCCATTGCGGCTTGTTGTCCTTGTCGACGATCAACGCACGCACGCCTTCGATAAAGTCATGCCGCTGCACCACGCGCGCGCCGATCCGATATTCCTGGCGCATCTCGTCTTCAAAGCTTGGCATCGCCGCGCCTTCGCGCAACTGACGGAACGCGACCTTGAGGGTCTGCGGCGATTTGGTCGCCAGCGTCGCAAGTTGCGCTTTCGCCCAATCCGAACCGTCCGCCTCAAGCGCCGCGACAATTGCCTCGACGCTATCCAGCGCGAACATGCGGTTGATGCGCTCGATGTTTTCCGGCGTGAGCTCCTTGGGGCGGCCAGCGCTTTCGCTGAGCGCCTCAAGCCCGCTCTCCAGCGCCCTCACCGGATCGTGCGTCTGCGCCGCGCCCGCGATCTGCGCGCGTGCGGCCGCCAGAATTTCCGTCGGCATGTAGTGCGTCGCCACACCCGCGATAAGGCAATCGGCGGCCTTGATGCGCGCGCCGGTCAGCGCCAGCCACATGCCCACATGGCTTGGCTTGCGCGGCAGATACCAGCCGCCGCCCACATCCGGAAACAAACCAATGCCCGTTTCCGGCATCGCGTACGTCGTGTTCTCCGTCGCGATACGAAAAGGCGCCGGCATCGCAATGCCCACGCCCCCTCCCATGGTCACGCCATCGATCAGCGCGACGACAGGTTTCGGATACGTGAACAGCAAATGATTGAGCTGATACTCGGTGTAGAAAAACGCGCGGGCCTCCGCGCCATCCTTCGCGCCGCTCTCGGCCAACATGCGGATATCGCCGCCCGCGCAAAACCCGCGCGTGCCCTCCGCATGATCGATCAGGATGGCGCGCACGCTCGCATCGTCGCGCCAGCTCTGCAGCGCGGAGATCATGTCGCGGCACATGTGCGTATTGAGCGCGTGGAGTGCTGCGGGGCGGTTGAGCGTGATCCGGGCTAGGCCGGCGTTGGCGGCGGTGAGGATTTCAGTCATTGTTCGCGAATTTCCTCCACAACCGTCGATGTCATCG
>CAZNTI010000391.1:0-2485 GCA_964575885.1 uncultured Terricaulis sp. | reverse complement strand
GCTACAACCCTTGGGAACAGCGCCTGTGCCTGGTGCCCGACAACGACATGTTCGCCGCCATCCGCAGCGGCAAAGCCTCCGTCGTCACCGACGCCATCGAGAGCTTCACCGAGAAGGGGGTCAAGCTCGCTTCGGGCCAGGAACTGGAGGCCGACATCGTCGTCGCCGCCACCGGGCTGGCGCTGCAGATGTTCGGCGGCGCGGAAATCCTTGTCGATGGACGGAAGGTCGAAACCGGCGACCTCTTCGTCTATCGCGGCGCCATGTTCACCGGCGTGCCCAACTTCTCATCGGTGTTTGGCTACACCAACGCCTCGTGGACGCTGAAGGCCGACCTGATCAGCGAATACACCTGCCGGGTGCTCAATTACATGGACAGCCGTGGCTACGTCGAATGCCGGCCGCGCGCGCCCAGCGCCGAAACGACAGTGAAGCCGTTCGCGGATTTCTCCTCCGGCTACTTCCAACGCGCGGCGCATCTGCTGCCGAAGCAGACCGACCGCGAGCCTTGGAGGCTCAACCAGAACTATCGCCGCGACATTCAGGCGATGCGGCGCGAACCCATCGACGACGGTGTGCTCGAGTTCAAGCGCGCCGGCGCTGCGTCCTCGCCCGCTTCGCCGGCGCGGGCCACCGAAGCGGCGTGATTGAGCGGGGCGGTAGCGATGGCGCTGAACGCCCCCCTCGTTTCGCTCGCCCCCATGGCTGGCGTTACCGACATTCCGTTTCGCCGGCAGGTAAAGGGGTTTGGCGGGCGCTATTGCGTGTCGGAGATGGTGGCGAGCGAACAATTGGCGCGCGAGCGGATCGACATGGTGCGCCGGGCCGCGGGTGCGGGTGTGATCTCGCCGCTGGTTGTACAATTGGCGGGGCGGGAGGCGCGCTGGATGGCCAATGGCGCGCGGCTGGCGGAGGATGCGGGCGCCGATGTGATCGACATCAATATGGGCTGCCCGTCGAAGAGCGTGACGTCTGGGCTTTGTGGTTCGGCGCTGATGCGTGAGCCGGATCGGGCTTTGGATTTGATCGAGGCGACGGTGGCGGCGACGAGCTTGCCGGTGACGCTGAAGATGCGGCTGGGCTGGGATCACGCGAGCCTCAATGCGGCCGAGATAGCCAAGCGTGCGGAAAGCGCGGGCGTCGCGATGATCGTCGTGCATGGGCGCACGCGTCAGCAATTCTATACCGGCCGCGCGGATTGGGCGGCCATCGCGCCTGTGGTGCAGGCGGTGCGCATTCCGGTGATCGCCAATGGCGATATTGGGTCCGCTGAGGATGCGCGCCGGGCGCTCAAGCTTTCGGGCGCGGCTGGCGTGATGATCGGACGTGCGTGCCAAGGGCGGCCTTGGCTGCCTGGCGCGATCGAGCGGGCGCTTGCCCATGGCGGCGAAATCGCTGCGCCGCCGCGTGCGTTGCTGCTGCGCTCGCTGCTCGATTTGTACGACGATACGCTCGACTTCTATCCGCATGGCTTGGGCGTGCGCGTGGCGCGCAAGCACATTGCCTGGAGCATCGATGCAGTGCTGGGGCCAAGCGCGCGCGAACGTCGCGCCGCGATCTGCCGGCTGGAGGAGCCGCAGCGCGTCCGCGATGCGTTGCGCGCGCTGTTTGATGATGAGGCGGCGCTGGCGGCGGCTTGATATGGACCGCCGGCGGTCCATGGGGGCCTTGAATTTGCCGGCCCTCGATATTATCTCCGCCCCGATGAAGCACACGAACGCATATGAATCGTATTGCGGCGACGCATAGCGTCTCCCGTTGAACGGGAGGCGGGGCCTCTCTTGTGTTCTTATGAACCTCGGCAGGCCTGAAGCCTCCGGGGTTTTTTGTTGCGCGGTTTCCGCGCGGAGCTTGGGAAGCGTGATGAGCAGGCGGTCTGGTTCTGAAGTTTCGGCGAGCGTGTGCGCAGGCTTTGCGCGCGCGGCCGATGCCGCATGGGCAGCAGAACCATAACGCTCCGCGCGAACGCTCGGAGCCGCTAACGGACTCCGGGCTTGGTCTTTCATCAACCCGCCGGTCCGTCGGCGGGTTTTTTATTGGGGTTTTTTCGTTTTGGGCCGCGTGAAAGCGCGCGTCCGCACTGAATTGGCGCGCCAATGCCAATGGTCGCTGGGTTGGGTCTGATCATCCCGGCTCAGCGGCGCTTTAGAGGAAGTAAGCGTGATGAAATGAACAAAGTGCATGTCAATGTCGGCACCATCGGCCACGTCGATCACGGCAAGACGACCCTGACCGCTGCGATCACGCAGGTGCAGGCCAAGCGTCTTGGCGGTAAAGGCCTGGCCTTCGATGAGATCGACCGTGCGCCCGAAGAAAAGGCGCGCGGCATCACCATCAACACCACGCACGTCGAGTACGAGTCGGACGCGCGCCACTACGCGCACATCGACTGCCCCGGCCACGCCGACTACGTGAAGAACATGATCACCGGCGCCAGCCAAATGGACGGCGCGATCCTGCTCGTCGACGCCACCAAGGGCGCAGC
>CAZNTI010000390.1:0-2498 GCA_964575885.1 uncultured Terricaulis sp. | reverse complement strand
ACCCGTAGGCGCAGAGCGCGTGCGCAGCGGTATGGTAGTAGACCGATTGCGCAACGATGCGCGCCCAGTTGATGGAATTGACGCCCGAGAGCCGGGCTTGTTGTGAGAACGCAGCGTCAGCGAACAGCGATTTGACGATCGCCTGACAAGCGTCGAAATCACCTTCGATGTCGATGGCGTAGACGTTCTCGGCGCCCGATGCGGTCATGAACCGCCGCTGCACATCCGACACCCGCCCCTTCGGGGTCAGCACGAACAGGTCGACGCGCGCGCGTCCTTTGAGCGCCTCGACCGCCGCGCCGCCGGTGTCGCCGCTGGTGGCGCAGATGACGGTCAGCCGTTCGCCGCGTTGCGTTAGCGCATGATCGTAGAGCGGGCCAATCAGCTGCATCGCCACGTCTTTGAAGGACAGCGATGGCCCGTGAAACAATTCCAGCAACCAACGTCCGGAATCGATCTGCACCAACGGCGTGGTCGCCTTCGGCCATTTGCCTGAATACGAATACACCTCACGCGCAAACTCGAAACCGGTGCGGGCGTCAAAGGCACCGTCCGACAGAGCGGCGAGCGCTGCGCCGGCGGCGAAACTATGACCGCAATTTGCGACGTAGCCGCCCCGTTCCGAAGCCGGTACATCATGAATCGACACGAAATGATCGGTCAGCCGCGGCCAGCTTTCTGGCACATAAAGCCCGCCGTCGGGCGCCATGCCGGCCAGCACAGCGTCGAGGAAGGAAACAGGCGGGGCCTGGCCGCGGGTGGAGATGTAGCGCACGGGCCCAGTCATAAAGCGCGCGGACGGCGGCGCAAACGCCTCATGCCGCCGGCGGCCGCGGCGCACGCAAGGCGAGGCGTCCGGCATTGATGTGATAAACCGCGTAGACCACAAGTAGCACTAGCGCGAGCCCGTACCACGTCACCGAATAGCCGAGATGCCGCTCCGGCGGCAGCGCGTCGGCGCCTGGCGCGAGCGCGAATGGATTTGGCGTGGCGCGCCCGTCGGCGCCGACATAGCCCCCAGCGATGTAGTAATCGGCGACGTTCTCAAGCCCGGCGTTGCGGCCCATACCGGCAAGGTCGATCGCAAACCAGAGCCGTTGCAGCGGTCGCGGCGACGACGCCAGCGGCCCTGGCGCCTGCGGCCGGATCGAAGCGCCCGAAACCGGGGCGCCCAGGCGCAGCGAGGCGGGAAAGCGCACCTCACCGGGCGCCGGCGCCGCCACACCCGGTACAAAGTCGGCGTCAATGAAGACGATCGTATCGCCGTCCTGCACCGGCGCGAACACGCGCCAGCCCTGCTCGCGGGTGTCGGGGCGCAGACCGTAAACGAACTGGATGCCGTCGGCGATCGGCTGGTAATTGGCGATCGTCATCTGCGCGACCGGCTCTTCGGCGGCGGCCGCCTTCTGCTGGTAACGCTCCCACTGCCAGCGCCCGAAGGTGAGCAAAATCGCAAACGCGGCGACGCAGAACAGCGTCATGAACGGCAGCGGACGGAAATGAATCATTCGATATCCGCGTGTGTGGCCTCGCCCGCTTTGTGCTTCCATTGCAGAGCGAACAGGCTCGCCTTCAGCACCGGCAACAGCCCCAAACAAAGTGCGACCACCGCGCCGGAAGTGATCGCCACCGCCAGCCAGTCCGGCAGCTTGAGCGCCATCTGGAGCACCAGCAGCAACGGGGCGGCGATCGCGCCCACGATCAGGATCACGAACACCGCCGGCCCGTCGCCCGCGTCGGCGCTGCGGAAATCGGCGCCGCATACGCCGCACTGCTCGCGCAAGCTGAGATAGCTCTTGAACACCGGCCCTTGTCCGCAGGCCGGGCAGCGGCCCCTCAAGCCCGCTGCCCACGGCGAGGGCGCAAGCGCCATCGCCATCAATTTCCCTGCATGAGCAGATAGGGCGTGACGTACACGAACGTGAACAGGAACAGCCAGACCACGTCGACGAAGTGCCAGTACCAGGCCGCCGCCTCGAGCCCGAAATGCTTCTGCGCCGACATCTGACCGACCAGCACGCGCAACAGGCACACGGCGAGGAAGATGGTGCCGATGATCACGTGCACGCCGTGGAAGCCGGTGGCCATGAAAAACGACGCGCCATAGACGTTGGCTGCGCCGACGCCGGTCGGGTCGCCGAAGCCGAAACCGGCCTCCGGATACTCGATGGCGAACTGAATGTAGGTGAACAGACACCCCAGCAGCACCGTCAGGAGCAGCCCGTTGCGCGCGCCCTTGCGATCACCCTGCTGCATCGCGTGGTGCGCCCACGTGACTGTGGTGCCGGACAACAGCAGGATGAGCGTGTTGATCAGCGGCAAGTGGAACGGATCGAAGGTCTCAACGCGCGGCGGCGGCCAATTGGCCCAGGCTTGGGCCGTGGCTTCATCCCAGGTCGGCACGTACCAGGCGGCGCGATTTTCGTGAAAGATCGCCAGTTCGAAGAACATCCAGAACCAGGCGACGAAGAACATCACCTCAGAGGCGATGAACAGAA
>CAZNTI010000389.1:0-2502 GCA_964575885.1 uncultured Terricaulis sp. | reverse complement strand
GGCGTCAACGTGCCGACGCGGCGGATCCCGATCTCGGCGCTGACCGACAAGGATCGCGAGGACATGGCCTACGCGCTCGACCTCGGCGTCGACTACATCGCGCTGTCGTTTGTACAACATGCAGGCGACGTGGAGGAGGCCCGCGCCCTCATCCAGGGCCGCGCCGGCATCATCTCCAAGATCGAGAAGCCCTCGGCGCTGACCGATATCGACGCCATCGTCGAGCTTTCCGATGCGGTGATGGTGGCGCGCGGGGATCTCGGCGTCGAGCTGCCGCCCGAGCAGGTGCCGATCGCGCAGCGGCGCATCATCCGCGCGGCGCGCGCGGCGGGGCGGCCGGTGATCGTGGCCACGCACATGCTCGAAAGCATGATCGAAGCCGCCACGCCCACGCGCGCGGAGGCCTCCGACGTGGCCACCGCCGTCTATCAGGGGGCCGACGCGGTGATGCTCTCGGCGGAGAGCGCGGTCGGGCGACATCCGCAGAGCGCGGTCGCGATCATGGACCGCATCATCCGTGCGGTGGAGGCCGATGAAGAGTATTGGAACGGGCTGCCACGCGACATGACCCCGCCTCAACCCACCACCGCCGACGCGATCGCGCTTTCGGCCCGCCACATCGCCGACACCATCGGATGCGCGGCCATCGTCGCCTACACCGCCACCGGCTCGACGGCGTTGCGCGTCGCGCGCGAGCGGCCGCGCTGCGGCGTCGTCGGGTTGACGCCGGTGCCGGAGACGGCGCGGCGTTTGTCACTAGTGTGGGGCGTGCGCGCGATGGTGACCGACGATGTCACCAGCGTCGAAGAAATGGTGTCGAAGGCCAACGAGGCCGTGCGCGCGCTGGGCGTCGCCGACATCGACGACCGCGTCGCGGTGATCGCCGGCATCCCGTTCGGGCGCCCCGGCAAGACCAACACCATCCGTATTTTCCGCGTAGAGTAGTGCGCGATGTCCGCTCGCGCGGCGCCGCTTACTCAATTTGAGTAAGCGCGCACCGGCCAATTGCAGCGTTTGCAGCGAACGGCGGTTTCCCTCTGTGCGTCCGACGCCTATCACTGGGCGGACGGGCGCGGCAGGAGACTGCGATCAATGGCCGACGGAACCGCCGAAGACGTGAGGCTCGCCGCGCTGCGCGGCCTAGGCCTGCTCGACACCGATGATGAACTCCGCTTCGATCGCTTTACGCGCCTGGCCGCTGCGCTGTTTAAAGCCCCGATCGCGCTGGTGTCGCTGGTCGACGAGCGGCGCCAGTGGTTCAAGTCATGCATCGGCCTGGACATCCGCGAAACGCCGAGAGAGCAGGCGTTCTGCGACTTCACCATCCGCGGCGCCGATGTGCTGATCATTGCCGACGCGGCCGCGGACCTGCGCACCGCAAACAATCCGCTGGTGCTGGGGCCGCCGCGCATACGTTTTTACGCGGGCGCGCCGCTGAGGCTGAAAGACGGCAGCGCCATCGGAACGCTGTGCGTGATCGACACCGCCCCGCGCGCCGGGGTCGCCGCTGTCGATCTCGAGGCGCTCGCCGACCTGGCGCAGCTGGTTGTGGACGAGATCGAGACCTCGGCGGTGACGCGCGCGCGCGAAATGGCGCTGTCGGAATTGAAGCACCGCATGGGCAATGTGTTCGGCCAGGTCGCGGGGCTCATCTCGCTCGGCGACAGCGGCGACATCTCGAAGGGCGATTACATCGCAGAGCTGCGCCGACGCGTGCTTTCCTTGCACGAGGTGAACCGCCGGCTGGCCGACAACGATTGGAGCCCGTCCGAGATTGGCGTTGTCGTGGCGCAGGCGCTGAAGCCGGCGCTCGGCGACGACATTTCGCGTGTGGTGCGCGGGGGCGCGGCGCTGCGCGTCAATGCGCGCACAGCGATGACGCTGTCGATGATCGTTTCCGAGCTGGCCTCGAATTCGTTGAAGTACGGCGCGCTGCGCAGCGGCAAGCCCGGGGTGTCGCTGGCGTGGAGCGGTGTCGGGGACCGGTTGAGGATGACCTGGACGGAGCCGGCTGCGGCGGATGCGCCGGCCCCGGTTGGCCGCGTCGGCTTTGGGACGGTTCTCCTCAATCGCATCGCCCCGGCCGAGCTCAACGCCCAGGTCACCTATTCCATCGACGCGCGCGGCGTTTTCTACGATCTCACCGCCCCGCTCGCGGGGCTGACCTGAGCGCTTACGCCGCGACCAGCGCGCGCGCGGCATCGCTCACCGCTTCGCGCGCCGAGCGGAAGCCGACGCCGGTGAGCGCCGTGGTGTAGTTCGCGTCGGCGATCGGCGTGACGCCAAGATCGGGCACGATCGTGCGCACGGTAGGATCCACGATCGATAGCGCCCGCACCATCGCCGCCGGCAAGGCGCCGGTCGGCACTTTGCGCGCGTGCTGGGGGAGCTCTTCCTTCAGGATGCGCGCCATGTCCTGCATGGTCAGCGTCTCGCCCGCGGCGATCAGCCGGCGCCCGCCGGCGGCCTCTGCGGTCATTGCAGCGACGTGCACGCGCGCGA
>CAZNTI010000388.1:918-2519 GCA_964575885.1 uncultured Terricaulis sp. | reverse complement strand
AGACATCTATCCGGCACTGCTGCGCAAACACATGCACGAGCCTTGGAGCGAAGCCGACCGCGAAGAGCAACTCGTGCAGCGCGGCCGCTACGTCGAATACAATCTCTTGTACGACCGCGGCACCACTTTCGGCCTCAAAACCGGCGGCAATGTCGAAAGCATTCTCTCATCCATGCCGCCCGTGGTGAAATGGCCTTGACGCTTTCGCTTGGAAGTGTGGTTAATGAGCGTTAACGACACTTGAGGTTCGGAGTCGAAGCGAATGGCAACTCAGGGCCAGCTTTCCTACTGGGAAAAAGGAAAAAGGCGCAAGCTAAGGGTCTTTATGAGCCATCGTTGGGGCAGCGATGAAGCCCTGTACTCGTCTGTTTTTGACGAACTCAAAAAGATGGGCTTCGAGTTCGAGGATACATCCCTTTCAAAGCGAACCGGCATCTCTGGTCCCAGAGGCGGCGCTGTGAATGAGCAGAAGCTCTCCCGTGAAATCGCCGCGCTGATTTACGCGTCAGACGTTGTGGTCGCACCAAGCCGGCGTGGCGCAGGGCAAAGCGACTGGGTTGCCTGGGAAGTCGAACTCGCTGGGGTGTGTTACAGCATCCCTGTCCTCTTTGTAGATCACGACAACGATGTGGAACGGCGAAACTTCCTGGTGGCAGGTCTCCGAGCTGCGGAAGCAAAGTGCGACGTCGCAAAGCCCAACGCGTATGATATCGCGTTCTCAATTTCGAGGTTGGTCAATACCACACCCTACAAAGGCGTTTTGGAAGAGGCGCCAGACGAGAGAACTCTCTACAGAGGTCCAATTCCAGCAGCGCTCAAAGATGTGATGAATCGTCACCCGTATCGCCCGAGCGAACGCTAACCTCCCCCCATTCTCGCGCAGCCACGCCGCGAACTCCGCTTCGTCGATCCGGCCGCAGCTAAGTCCAGCGTGCGCATGACCACTTCCCGTTTTGCTCGCAACGAAACGAAGCCGTTGGGCTCGAGAAACAGGACGGCGGCGAGAGAGCCCCGGCGCTTGCCGAACCTTGCCTCTAGTCGACCGTCAGCTCACGCCGAACCCGATCAACGCCACCGCGACCGCGTACAACATCCAGCCCGGGTGTCGCCCGCGCGTGCCCCAGAAATTGCCGAGCGCGCCGTAAAGATAAAGGCCGCCGACGATGAGCCCGGTCGCCAGCCGAGCGCTTGGATCAAACCAGAGCGCCGCCGCGATCAGCGCCACGCCGCCGGCAAACCAGCTTGCCGTGCTTAGATGTAGCAGCAGCGGCACGAGCCTTTTGGCGGCCGCGCTCATGCCTGCATCGCCCGCCATCGCCGCGATGGGGCGCACCATGAGCCGCTCTGTCAGCACGCCGTGGATCACGGCGACGCCGCTTCCAATGACGCCAGCGACGATGAGAGCAAGGTCGTGCGGGTTCATGACGCGCCTACTTGAAGCCCAGCCTGGCATGAAACGCCACGCCGACCGTGCGGCGCGCTGACGCCTGCGCGGCTTGGCCGCAGCGCAGTAGGCGTCAGTTCATCCCCTGCGCCACCGCTTTCAGCCGCTCGATCACGCTGAGCTTGTCATCGGGGAAATCGGCGTCGATCCACCATTC
>CAZNTI010000388.1:0-908 GCA_964575885.1 uncultured Terricaulis sp. | reverse complement strand
AGTCCTCGACCTCGCGCAGCACCAGGCCGACCTTCGGGCCCGGGGGCACGCCGGCGGCCATCACCTCGTCGCCGCTGAGCGGCAGCTTCGGCGGCGTCCACATTTGGCTGTGCGCCACCAGGGCGCGCCAAGCTTGCGCCTTGTCGCCGCCAGCGCCCGCCCAGGCGAGCATGACGCGGTCGCGAAAGGTCTCGGCGCCGAGCCGATAGATCGCGCGCCGCATCTCCCGCAGCGACATGTAAGAGGTGAGCTTCACGTCCTTGCCCAAGGCCGCAACCAGCCGGTCGCGCTCTTCGTTGGAGAGCTTCAGCCGCCGCGCCAGCGCGCACGCTGAGTCCTGATCGCTCAGCCCCGCCGCGACCCGCACCACCGCATCGACCGGCAGCATCAGATCGGCTTCGAGCCGCATCAGCGCATTGAGCCTGGCATGGTTGGCAAGCTCCGGCAGCGCACGCGCGCGCACTTCGGTTGCTTCCATGCCCTCCCAGGCAGCGCGTGGATCGGGCGCGGCGAGCAGCTTCTTGGTTTCCCTCCACACCCGCTCGACCGAAAGCGCATCGAGTCCGGCCGCCAGATCGGCGCAGGCTTGCACGCCATGGGGATCGAGCGGGCCCTTGGCATACCAGGCGTTGAAGCGGAAGAAGCGCAGAATGCGCAGATAGTCCTCACGAATACGCGTATGCGCATCGCCGATAAAGATCACGCGGCCCGCGCGCACGTCCTCCAGCCCGCCGCCGGTGGGATCGTGCACCGCACCGCTCGCATCGGCGTAGAGCGCATTCATGCGAAAGTCGCGGCGCTGCGCGTCCTCTTCCCAGCTTTCGGTGAACGCCACCGAGGCGCGGCGGCCGTCGGTGCTGACAGCGCGCCGCAGCGTCGTCACCTCGAACGGCTTATGATCGACGACC
>CAZNTI010000387.1:0-2525 GCA_964575885.1 uncultured Terricaulis sp. | reverse complement strand
TTGGCCGGCGCTCGCGGCCGCGGCGGTTCTGGACGGCGTCGTGCCGGTGCTGCTGGCGGGGCTGACGCTGGCGCTGCTTTACGCATGGGAGCGTGACGCGGCGTGGATGCGCCCGCTCCTGCACTGGCCGGGGCCGGCGCTGGCGGCGGCCGTGCTGGCGCTGAGCGCTTCCGGGCCAGGCGGCATCGGGGCGGGCTGGTTCGCCGCCTTCGCCGATCGCTACACGCCCAGCGACGGCTTGCCGACGCCGCCTGGCTATCACCTGTTTTTACTGCCCTTCCTGATTTTCCCCGCCACCTACGCGCTGCCGGCGGCGGCGCGGCTGAGTTGGGCTGCATTCCGAGCCGCACCGGACGACGCCAACCACGCATCAATCCGGTTTTTGATGACCTGGGCGCTGCCGGCGTTTCTGCTTTTCGAGCCGGCGCTGACCAAAGCGCCTGGCGACGCGATGCCGGCCTATCCCGCGATTGCACTGCTGGGCGGGGCGGGCCTGATGGCGATGCGCCGCCGCGGCTGGCGCACCGCGCCACCGGCGGGGCTGGTCATGTTCGCGGTGTGCGGACTGGTGTTGGCGGGGCTGATGGCGGTGGCGGCCACTTTCATTCCAGGCGACCTTGCCGCCAACATTCGCCGCGCGGTCGCGACCGCGCTGGTGGCGGGCGTCGTCGTCGCGGCGACCGTGGCGGTGCTGCTGGCGGTTCGCCATCCGGCAGCGCGCGCGGCCGCGCTGATCGCCTGTGCGCTGGCGCTCTCGTTCAGCGCCCGCGAACAATTGCTGCCGCAGGCGCGCACGCTGTTCGTCAGCAACGAGGCGGTAGCGGCGATGACGCGCGCGCGGTTGGCGGCGCCGGACGGGCGCCCGCTTTGGGTCGCCGGTCATGATGAGCCCAGCCTTCAATTTCTTGCGCCCGACGCCCGGCTGGTCAGCGCCGAGGCGGCCGCAACCGGGGCGCTGGCCGGTGACGCGGTCGTGGTTGAAGGGCGCGTGCGCGAGCGATTGGACGCCGGACTCGCTGCCCGCGGCTTGCGCTTCACCCCGGCCGAACCGCCGGCGCGCGGCTTTGCTTTAGGGCGGGGCGAGCGGGTGTCGCTGTTTGTCGGAGCGGTGTCGGCTAGCGACGGATCGGGGGACGGCCCGCCACAAAGTCCTTGAGCGCCATCAGCACGCTGAGCGCCGGGCCAGCGATGGCCGCAAAACCGCGCTCGATCGGGGTCTTTGCGCTGCGTGCTGCGTAACGCGCAAGCCCCGCGGCGCGCCCCGCGCCCCGACGACGCCCGTGCATCAGCTGTACGCCGGCTGCCGCCGGCTGGAACAGCACGCGCCCGCCGTCGCGCGCGGCGCGCCAGCACAGGTCGAGATCAGCCGCTTCGGCCGCAAAGCACCCGGTGTCGAAACCGCCCATTTCGAGGAACTGCTCGCGCTCGATCAGCATGAAGGCGCCGGACACCGCGGCCACGGTCGCGGGCGGCGGATCGTCAGCGGCGGGATTGCGCCGCGGCGGCGCCATGCCCGGCCAGTCCATCGCCACCGCAATTGCTGAGAAGGCATTGAGGGCGCCCTTGCGCACGGCGCGGCGATCGCGCCCTTCGGGATCGGTGAGCCGCCCGCCGACAATCCACGGCTGCGGCGCGCCGCCGCCGGCCGCCGCCATGCGCGCCACCGCGCCCCGCTGCAACACGACGTCGGGATCGAGAAACAGCAGCCAGCGGCCGCGTGCTTGTTCGGCCCCCATATTGGCCGCCTCAGCAACGCTCGTCTGCGGGTCGGCAAGCACAAGGCGCATGTCGCGCCGGTCGGCCTGATGGGCGCGCAGAAGCGAAGATATTTCCTCGGGATTACCGTGATCGACCACGACAAGATCGTCGACCCAAGGCTCGGCCATCGCGCTGCGCAAGCACAGTTCAAGCGGCGCCCGCCCGGCCGCACCGGGTCGAACGTCCCGCACGACCACCACGGCGGTCACGCGCGGCGCGAGCGCTACCGGCGTCGATCGTTCGCGAGAGGGGAATCTATCCACCCGTGTCTCCGCCCGGAGTCCCCAAATGCATCGACTCGCATCCTGTCTTCTGTGCGTGACGCCGTCTAGTGCGGCGCCAAACGATTCGCTTCGTAAACATGGCGCGCGCTGAGCGAATTGCGGAGTCCGACCTCACCGCAATTCCGAGTTTGTGGACATTACTTCACCTGATACGCTCCTGAGCGCTAATTGTGACGAATCTTGGCATCGGTCACGTCACGCGCACGCGTCTCAGCTAGAGCTTTCGCGCGCGCAGATCGGGCGGCGTCGCTTCCTCCGTTATCGCCCCCAACGCGGCCTCCAGGCTCATCGCGATCTGCTCCTGGCTGCCGAAGCGGCGCAGCGCCACCCCGCGCTCCTCGGCCTCCTTCTTGCCGACTACGGCGATGACCGGGATTTTGCTCAGCGAGTGCTCTCGAACCTTGTAGCCGACCTTCTCGTTGCGCAGATCAAGCTCGACGCGCAGGCCAGCCGCCCTCATCGCCTCAGCGACCTCACGCGCAT
>CAZNTI010000386.1:0-2553 GCA_964575885.1 uncultured Terricaulis sp. | reverse complement strand
CGGTCGGCAAGCTTTGGGTCGAGCGCGGCGGCGTGTATGTGCTCGCCAACATCCGCGGCGGCGGCGAGTTCGGCCCCGCCTGGCACCAGGCCGGGCTACGTACCAACCGGCAGGTCATCTACGACGATTTCTTCGCGGTCGAACGCGACCTCGTCGAGCGGCGCATCACCAGCCCGCGCCGGCTTGGCATCATGGGCGGCTCCAATGGCGGCCTGCTGATGGGGGTCATGCTGAACCAACATCCAGAGATGATCAACGCGGCGGTGGTGCAGGTGCCGCTGCTCGACATGCTGCGCTTCGATCAATTGCTCGCCGGCGCCTCATGGGTGGATGAGTACGGCTCGCCTTCGAATCCAACGGAGCGGGCGTTCCTTGAGCGCATTTCGCCCTATCAGAACCTGCGCGCACGCGACGACTTTCCGATTCCGTTCGTGCTGACGTCGACCAAGGACGACCGCGTCCATCCAGGGCACGCGCGCAAGTATGTGGCCCGCATGCTGGAACTCGGCCTGCCGGTGCTTTACTACGAGAACATCGACGGCGGGCACTCAGCCGCCGCCAACCTGAACGAAGCAGCGCGGCGCCGGGCGCTGGAATACACCTACCTGATGCAGCGTTTGATGGATTGACGTCGCCTCGTGTGGCGCACAAGAGGGCGCTATGAACATCCTCCGCGCCGCGATTGGCATTCTAGGGCTTGCTCTCCTCGGCATCGTGCTGTGGGCGGCGTTTGCGCTGCGCGATCTTCATGGCTCGCTGCTGGATCAATTCTCGGTGGTTTCGACGCTGCCGTGGGGCCTGACGGCGCTCGCCGACCTTTACGTCGGGTTTGTTCTCTTTGCGATCGTCGTGTTTCTGACCGAGCGCTCGTGGATTCGCGCCGCGATATGGGCCATGCCTATTTTCATCCTCGGCAATGTCTGGACGGCGCTATGGCTGGTTATCCGGCTCCCGGTTCTGGCGCGGCGGCTGTCGCGACAGGATTGACCGCGCCGGCGCTGAACATTTCCACCCGCAGCATCTCGGCAAGCAAACGCGCCTCCTCCTCGCGCTGACCCCCTTCACGCCACGCCACGCTGATCGTGCGCCCGATCACGGGTTCGGCGAACGGCCGCAGCGCGACGTGCGCACCCGCCGCAGCGCCGGTCTCGGCCGCGACCCTCGGCAACAGCGTCACGCCCATGCCCCCGGCAACCATCTGCACCAGCGTCTGCAGGCTGGTGGCGCCAACATCGGCGCTGCGCCGCGCCGGCGCGAGCCGGCACGCTGACAGCGCGTGTTCGCGCAGGCAGTGCCCGTCTTCGAGCAGCAGAACATCCTCGCTCTTGAGGTGCTCCGGAGAGAGGTCATTGCGCGCCGCCAGCGGATGGCCCTCCGGGCACAGCAGGAAGAACTCGTCCTCGGCGATCGTTGCGGTGGCGATTCCATGCGCGGCGTAGGGCAACGCGATGATGGCGGCGTCCAGCGAGCGTGCGCGCAGCCCGTCGATCAGCCGCGCGGTGAGGTCCTCGCGCAGCCGCAAGCGCAATTGCGGAAACCGTCGCTTCAGCAGCGGCATCGCCCGAGGCAGCAGGAACGGCGCAATGGTGGGAATGGCGCCGAGCCGGAAAGAGCCTGAAAACGGCGCACCCGCCGAATGCACCGCCCGCACCAATTCCTCGACCTCGCCCACGGCCCGCGCGGCGCGATCCGCCGCCTCCTCGCCGGCCGCGGTGAGCACCGCACCGGAGCGCCCTCGTTCAATCAAGACGGCGCCCAAGGCGTTTTCCAGTTCCTTGATGCCGGAAGAGAGGGTTGGCTGGGTCACGCCGATACTCTCGGCCGCGGCGACGAAACTACCTTCCGCCCTTACGGCGAGCAGGAACTGCAGCTGCCGCAGGGTCGGCATGGCCGAGGCTGGGATCCGATCTTCCATAGGCGCTATCTATATCAAAATAGCGCAAGTATCGATCAGATTGAAGCGTGTTAGGCGGCCGCGGCCTGCGGCATTGGGCCCGCGGCTGACGCCAGGTCGATCCGCAACGGCACCCGCAGCGTGAACGTGGACCCTTGGTGCACCTCGCTCACCACCGTCAGCGAACCGCCTAGGCTGTTGGCGGCGCGCAACGCCATCGGCAGCCCCAGGCCCATGCCGCCCTTGGCCCGGGTGGCGGAGCTGTCGATTTGCGTGAAGGGCATGAAGATGCGCGGCAGGTCGGCCTCGGCAATGCCGACGCCGGTATCTGAAACGCTGAGCACCAGCCAATCCCGGGCGCCGTCATTTTCGCGCGAACCGGAGACAGCTACGAGGCCTTGGTTGGTGAACTTCACTGCGTTCGATATCAACGCGCCAAGGGCCACAGACAACTTTCCGGCGTCGGTGAAGGCGTGCTCGGCGTCAGCGGCGACACGTATCGACAGGCGCGTCCCACCTGCGCGCGCATCGCCCTGTACGGCTTCCACCACCTCTTCGAGCAGCCGGCGCACCTCCACGTTGCGCGGGGCCAAGCTGTCGTGGCCGGCGTCAATGCTCGCCAGATTCAAGATTTGATCGATAAGACCGAGCAGGTGGCG
>CAZNTI010000385.1:0-2565 GCA_964575885.1 uncultured Terricaulis sp. | reverse complement strand
CGCCGGCTGGCGCTGGCCTTCCTGCGCGTAGACATCGGACGCGGTCGCAAGCAACGACGCCCCCGCGCCCGCTCCAACGGTGGCGACGCTGACAGCGCCGAGCACGACATCACGCAGAACCCGCTTCATCACGCCCTCGACGCTCCGGCGCTCCCCAGCGCCGTTTTCCTAAGACCCCATCCCATGCCGAAACACAAGGACGAGGCGCACGTTTGTCACGCTCACTGCACTCCGGGAAAGAGCCGAGTGATGTCGTTCCAGGTTGCAAACAAGAACAGACTCGCCATCACGGCGAAGCCTGCCCGGTAGGCCCATTCTTGCGCCTGCGGCGGCAGCGGCTTGCCCCCGCGCAGCGCCTCGATCCCATAAAAGACGAGATGGCCGCCATCGAGGATCGGGATCGGCAACAAATTCACAAAACCTACAGCCACCGAAAGCACCGCCATCAGCCCGACAAGAGAGAGCGCCAGCAGTCTCAGCCGCTCGCCCCACGATGCATCCGGCGCGTCGAGCGCTGAGGACGCCACCTGGCCCGAGACATTGATAATCCCGAGCGGGCCGGCGATTTGATCGCCGGATTCGCGGCCGCTGAACACGGCGCCCAAATAGCTCCCGGTTTGGGCGACGATGCCCCAGGTATTCGCAGCGCCGACACCCAGCGCCTCAATCGGGCCAAAGCGCTCGATCACCCGCTCGGAGTCGAGCACTAGCGGCCCGCCCACGCCCAACAAACCGCGCCCGTTTCGTTGCACCGGCGTGGCGCTCAGGGTCAGCGTTTGGCCGTTGCGCTCGATCTGCAGCGCAACCTCGCGGCCGCCGGACGCCCCGATCCGCTCCTGCAGCTCCACGAAGGACGGCGTGGCGCGCCCATCGACCGCAGTGATCACGTCGCCGCGCTGCACGCCGGCCGCCGCCGCCGCGCCTCCTTCGGCAACTTGGCTGATACGAGCCGGGACCGCCGAGACTTCGGTGGCGTCGCGCCCCATCACCAGCGCCAGCAATGCAAACGCAAAGATCGCGAAGATGAAATTCGTCACCGGACCGGCGGCGACAGTCGCCGCGCGCTTCCATAGCGGCATGGCGCGGAAGTGGCCGCGCCGGCGCGCTTCCTCGTCGCTGAGCGCTTGATCCTCGTCCGTGGCCGGGCGCAGTGAGGAGCCGTCGGTGTCGTCAACCCACGATACGAAGCCGCCGAGCGGAATGCGCGACACCTTCCAGCGCGTGCCATGTTTATCGGTCCAACCGAACCACTCCGAGCCCAAACCGATCGAAAAGCTCTTCACCGCAATTCCGCACCAGCGGCCCACACGGAAGTGGCCGTACTCGTGCACGAACACGACGACGCTCAGAACCACAACGAAGGACCCCACATAAACGAGGAGTCCCTGTAAGCTCTGCAGCACGTCCGGCATCTCGACCGCTTCCTCCTGTCTCGCCCGATTCCGGGCTTGAGACTTATTGTTCGCTGAAGCAGGCCGGCCGCGCTACGCGGCTGCCAAACTTCCCGCAAGGGCCCGCGCCGTTCGGCGCGCAGCCTGATCCACCGCCATTACCTCATCCAAGGATGAAGGCGTTTTTGCGATTAGGCCAGCCTCTGCAGCTTCTAATACCGTCATAGTTCGCTCGACTAGGTGGGTTATATCGAGGAAGCCTAGACGGCCCGCAAGGAAGCTCTCCACCGCGATCTCGTTGGCGGCGTTCAAGGCCGCGGTAGCGGCTGGGCCGGCCGCGTGGGCGGCCCGGCAGATCTCCAGAGCAGGGAAACGCGCGGCATCGGGCCGTTCGAACGTCAAAGCTCCTGCAATCGCCAGGTCGAGGCGCGTCGACGCCAGTTGGGCGCGGTCCGGCCAGGCCAGGGCCGACACGATGGCGACCCGCATATCCGGCGGCCCGAGTTGGGCAAGCGTCGACCCATCGCAATACGTGACGAGGGCGTGCACCGCCTGCTGGGGGTGGATCACCAGGTCCAGCCTGTCGGCCGGCAGGTCGAACAGCCAGGCCGCCTCGATCTGCTCGAAGCCCTTGTTCATCAGCGTGGCGCTATCGACCGAAATCTTCGCGCCCATGGAGAAATTCGGATGCCGGCACGCCTGCTCGGGCGTCGCCGCCGCCATCGACTCCCTGCTCCAGGTCCGGAATGGCCCGCCTGAACCCGTCAACGTCATGCGCTCGACGCGCGCGGGGTGGCTCAGCACCTGGAAGGCGCCATTATGTTCACTGTCCACCGGCAGCAGCGTCGCGCCGCTGGCCTTGGCAGCCTGCATCACCAGCGGGCCGGCGCAAACCAGGCTTTCCTTATTGGCGAGCGCCACCAGTGCACCGCGCTGCACCGCCTTCAAGGTGGGCCGTAGGCCGGCGGCGCCGACGATGGCGGCCATCACCCAATCGGCGGGCCGCGCGGCGGCTTCCTCGACCGCATCCGCCCCGGCCCCGACCTCGACCCCAAGGCCGCTGAGCGCCGCGCGCGCAGCCTCCAGCAGGTGGGGATCGGCCACGGCGGCGAACTTGGGCTGGAGGCGCCGGCACGCCTCCGCCAGGCCTGCAATATTGGCCCCAGCGGTCACC
>CAZNTI010000384.1:0-2597 GCA_964575885.1 uncultured Terricaulis sp. | reverse complement strand
TCGGCGCGCCGTTCTTCATCGCCATGTCCTGCACTTTGCAGATCTTCTCGGCGTGAGCGCCCGACAGCGAGCCGCCGAACACGGTGAAGTCCTTGGAGAAGACGTAGACCAGCCGGCCGTTGATCGTGCCCCAGCCGGTGACGACGCCGTCGCCGGGGATGCGGGTGGCTTCCATGCCGAATTCGTGGCTGCGGTGTTCGACGAACATGTCGAACTCCTCGAACGAACCTTCGTCCATCAGCAGTTCGATGCGCTCGCGCGCGGTGAGCTTGCCCTTGGCGTGCTGGGCGGCCATGCGTTTTTCGCCGCCGCCGGCGCGGGCCGCCGCGCGCTTGGCTTCCAGCGCTTCGATGATGTCTTTCATGGCGACCTCACTGGCGCCGGCGCGCGGCGAGCTGCTGCTGCAGGTTAGGGTAATTTGGCCAGCGGCCGGCAGCGTCGGCGTAGATCGCATCGGCCTCGGCCTTGCGGCCGAGCATTTCAAGCGCCGCGCCGCGGTTGAGCGACAGCACCGGGGCGGCGACGCCAAGCGCGGCCAGGGTGTCGAATTGTTCCAGCGCCTCCTTGGCGCGGCCCAACAGCAGCAGCGCCGCGCCGCGGCTGTGAATTGCGCCCAGATGCGAGGGGTCGAGCATCAAGGCTTCCTCGGCCGCGTTCAGCGCGTCCTGGCCGCGACCCTGTCCGCGCAGCGCGCCCGACAGGGCGTTCCAGGCATTGGCGTCAGGCATGTAGGAGGTGGCGAAGCGCGCGCCCTGCTCGGCCTCCTGCAAACGCCCGGCGCGGTAAGCGGATTGAGAGAATGTCGTGGCGAGGCCAGGCCAGCCGCCATCGATGCGCATGGCGGCGGCGTAGGCGTCGGTCGCGGGGCCGTGTTTGCCTGCGGCTGACAGAGCATGGCCAAGTGCGATGTGATGGCGCAGCGATTGCGGCTGCGACTCTGCAGCGCGCTTCAGCAGATCCTCGGCCTCGCCCAGCCGCTGCTGCGCAACGCGCACCATGCCAAGGCAATGCAGCGCGTCGGCGGGCGCGCCCGACATTGACGGCCATTGCTGCAAGAGTGCGTGTTCGGCGGAGGCGGGGTCGCCCTGCTTCAATGCCGCCTCGGCCATTTCAAGCACTTCATCAGCGGTCACGCGGTCCCTCCCTTTTACGCCGGCACGGCGTCGAACGGCGCAGTCATGCGCTCGCCTTCGTCGAACGGAATGGTGCCATGCCACATGTAAGAGGGAAACAGAACCAGCCGCCCCTCCTGCGGCTGCACCACCTTCTCGACGCCGCAACCAGGCGTGGGCCAGCGCGGCTCTCCGAATTTGATCCACCCCTGCTGGTCCTGGCCCGTCTGCGCCGCCGCCGGCACCTGCACATAATAGGCGGAGCTGATCCAGCCAGCAGGGTGGAGGTGGTTGATGTGAAAGCCCTTGGGCTTCAGCTTTACCGACCAGCACCCGGCCAGCCGGAACCGGCCGGTATTGCGCCCGCTCCAGGGGTGGGTCGGGTCGGGCGGGCCCATGGCCGCCATGTAGGCTTCGATGGGCTCAGCCAGGGCGGCGAGGTAAGCCAGAATCACGGGATCGTCCACATGCAGAAGCGAGCGCGTCGTCTGCGAGCCGTGGCGCAGCGATTGATCGAGCGGATGGGTTTCCAGCACGTGCAGAGATCCAAGGCTTGCGCGCAGCGCCTCGTTGAACGCCGCCATGCTGGCGAACCCCGGCGGCGGGGCGACCTCGTACGCGCGCACCATGCGCTCGTAATCGCACAACACGTGATAGCGGGGATCGCCGAGCTGGCGCAGCGCCATCGTCTCGTAGCCTATCCATTCCTGGTTCAACGGCTCTGCGGCGCGCGCGCGCGCAATCTCGGTAAGCGCTTCGTCGCCGCGGCCGAGCCGCAGCAGCGCACAGGCGCGGTTGGCGCGATAACTGCTTACATGCGGCGCCAGCGCCACGGCGCGCTCAAGTAGCGCCAAGCCCTCGGCCGGCCGATCCATCTCGTCCAGCAATACACCGAGGGAGCCCAGCAGCGCAGGCGCCTGCGGCGCGACCGACAGCCCCTCGCGCAGCAGCGCCTCGGCGCGCGCGCGCATGTCGGCGCGGCGCAGCAGGTCGGCGCACGCGATCCTGAGATTGAGCGCCTCCGGCGCACGCGTGACGGCGGCCTCATACTCAAGGGTAAAGGCCTGCGCCTCGCCGCGCATCCAGCGCACGCTGGCGAGGGCGTGATGCAGGTCCTGGTCGCGCGGCCAAAGAGCGACGCCCTCGGCGAACACCGATTCAGCTTCCTCGACGCGGGTCAGGTTCAAAAGCGCCACGCCGCGGCCGAGCCAGATGGCGGGCGCCCGAACGCCGCGCGCCGCCAGCGTCTCGAGTTCGCGCAAGCTCTCGTCGTTGCGCCCCAACCGCGCCAATGTCTGCGCGCGGGAATGCAGCGCCTGCGCACTCGCGGGTTTGAGCGCCAACGCTTGCTCGCCCGCCGCGAGCGCCTCTTCCAGCCGGTCCTGCGCACGCAGCGTGCGCGCCAACAGCTCCCAATTTTCCTCGCTGGCCTGCAGCGCGAGCGCGTGACGCGCCGCCGTTTCGGCCTCCGCAGCGCGCCCGCTA
>CAZNTI010000383.1:0-2613 GCA_964575885.1 uncultured Terricaulis sp. | reverse complement strand
TGATCCCGCACGTCACCAACGCCATCAAGGAATTCATCCTCTCCGATCACGGCGGGGCGGATTTCGTGCTGTGCGAGATCGGCGGCACCGTCGGTGATATCGAGGGCTTGCCGTTCTTCGAGGCCATTCGCCAACTCGGCCAGGAACTGGAACCCCGGCAGGCCGCGTTCGTGCATCTGACATTGCTGCCGTACATCCCCTCCGCGGGCGAGATGAAGACCAAGCCGACGCAGCACAGCGTCAAGGAGCTGCGCTCCATCGGCATCCAGCCCAACATTCTTCTGTGCCGCTGCGACCGACCGATTCCGGAAGAGGAGAAGAAGAAGATCGCGCTGTTTTGCAACGTGCGCGAAAGCGCCGTGGTCGAAGCGCGCGATCTAGAAACGATTTACGAGGCGCCGATCGCGTATCATCGCGCCGGCCTCGACACGGAGTTGTTGAAGCATTTCGGCGTCACCGTCGCGCAGCAGCCCGATTTGGCCCGGTGGGCCACCATCGTCAAACGTCTCAAAGCGCCTGACGGCGAAGTCACTATCGCGGTAGTCGGCAAGTATACTGAGCTGAAGGACGCCTACAAATCGCTGATCGAGGCGTTGCATCATGGCGGCGTCGCCAACAACGTGCGCGTCGATATCCGTTGGGTCGAAAGCGAGAAATTCGAAGAGCGCGGCGAAGGCTGGGCGCAGGATTTGGTGGGCGTGCACGGCGTGTTGGTGCCGGGCGGCTTCGGCGAACGCGGCGCGGAGGGGAAGATCGAAGCGGTGCGCTTCGCACGCGAGCACAAAGCGCCGTTCTTCGGCATCTGCTTCGGCATGCAAATGGCCTGCATCGAGGCAGCGCGCAATCAGGCGGGACTTGCTGGCGCAAGCTCGAGCGAGTTCGGCCCTGCGCCGCACGCGGTGGTGGGTCTGATGACGGAATGGTTGCGCGGCAACCAACTCGAAGTGCGACGCGCCAGCGGCGATCTAGGCGGCACCATGCGCCTGGGGGCGTATCCGGCGGCGCTTGATCCTGACAGCAAGGTCGCGGCCATTTACGGCGGCGCCGAGATTTCCGAGCGTCACCGCCATCGCTACGAGGTGAATACCGAGTACCGCGAACAACTCGAAGCCGCGGGCCTGCGCTTCTCGGGCATGAGCCCGGACGGCGTGCTCCCGGAAATCGTCGAACGCACCGATCATCCGTGGTTTATCGGGGTGCAGTTCCATCCGGAACTGAAGTCGCGGCCGTTTGAGCCGCACCCGCTGTTTGCGAGTTTCATCGCCGCGGCCGTGGAACAGAGCCGGCTGGTGTAGGCTTGCGCGGCTGATCGACAGGTCGAGCGCAGGCCGGCATAAGGACGGGGAAGGGAAAGCGATGCCGCCTTTAGAACCCGCCCCGGTCGAGAACGGCCCGATGTTGCTGCTGCTCACGCTGCTGCTTGCGGGCGCCGCGTGGGTGTTCACGCGCAGCATGGTGCGCTCGATGCGCGCCAGCAAAGCCCGCGCCGCCACTGGCGGCGGCTTTGCCGATTTCGCGCTGGCGGCGCTGGTCAACGCCGCCAAGATCGACGGCCGCGTCAACGCAGATGAGCGGCGCGCAGTCGCCAAAGCCATGCGCGACCTCGCCGGGCCGGATTTCGATGCGCAGCGTGTCGACGCGGCCTTCGCTGCGGCGCGGCTGAGCAAGGAAGAATTGGTGGACTACCTCGCGGCGCAATCGGGCGTGTTCACGCGCGAGCAGAAGGTCGAACTGTTGAAGGCGCTGCTTACGGTGTTCGTCGCCGATTCCGACTTTGACGCCGATGAGCATTCGGCGCTGGTGGACTACACCGCCGCGGTCGGCTTTGACCGCCACACCGCACCCCAGACGCTGCGCAAGCTCGCCGGCGACATGGCGAAGGGCCGCGTGACCTAGACGCTGACGCTGCGCGCAAAAGCCGTCACGTCCGCCAGGACCGGCGCGCGTCCGCGTAGCGGCCTCGAGAGCGCAAGCAGAATGTCGATATGATCGACGCTAGCATACAGTCTGGTTTCGACGCGCCCTCCGGCTGCGCGCACGGCGCGCTCCAGGCCATCGATGTTGCGGCGTCCGACGGTGTCGTCGTCTTCGCCCCACAACAGCAGCAGCGGCGGTGCGTTGGCGTGCGCGAACGCGATCGGCTGGGTGGCTTGGGGGTCCGGGAAGGCGCCGAACGCGTTCTGCGTGGCGGCCACGTCAAAGGGCAGGAAGTCATAGGGTCCGGCAAGCCCGACCGCGCCTCGCACGGCGCTGGCGTCGACGCCGACGTTGGCCAGAAAGCGGGCGTCAAGCGCCAGCATGACCGCATTGTAGGCCCCAGCCGAATGCCCGGCGATCACGATCCGGCGGGGGTCGCCGCCGTACTCGGCAGCGTTGCGCGCCACCCACGCCACCGCCGCCGCGCAATCTTCGACAAACCCTGGGAACTGCACCTCTGGCACCAGTCGGTAGTTCGGGATCGCGGTGACGAAACCTTGGGCTGCGAAAGCCTGCCCAAGGAACTCGTAGTCGTCCTTCTCGCCCGAGCGCCAAGATCCGCCATAGAGAAACACCACCACCGGGGCGGGGCGCTCTGCCGGGGCTCGCGGGGCGTACACATCAAGCCGCTGGCGC
>CAZNTI010000382.1:1843-2618 GCA_964575885.1 uncultured Terricaulis sp. | reverse complement strand
CAGTGCGCGTGTTCGCCGACGGCGCAGCCGCGGTGGAAAAGGGCAATCACCGCCATTTCATGCAAAAGGAAATCTACGAGCAGCCCGAGACGGTGGGTCGCACCATCGCGCGGTACGTCAATGCCTTCGACGAGCGCGTCGAACTCCCCGATCTCGACGGCGTCGACCTCGCCGCCGACAGCGCCATGATCATCGGCTGCGGCACCGCTCATTATGCCGGCCGGGTGGCTGAGTACTGGCTCGAACAAATCGCCGGCATTGCGGTCGAAACCGACATCGCCTCGGAGTTCCGCTACCGCACCCCGCGCATGGGCCGGCGATCGTTCTCGGTGTTCGTGTCGCAATCGGGTGAAACCGCCGACACGCTGGCGGCGCTGCGCTATTGCAAACAACACAACGTGAAAACGCTGGCGGTGGTGAACGTCGCGGAATCGACGATCTGGCGCGAGGCCGATGCGCGCCTGCCCACGCTTGCGGGCCCCGAGATCGGCGTCGCTTCCACCAAGGCCTTCACAGCGCAGCTGGCGGCGCTCGCTGCGCTTTCGCTCGCGGTCGGGCGCGCCCGCGACGTGCTCCCGGCGGATGAAGAAGCGCGGCTGGTGCGCACCCTGATGGAAGCGCCGCGCCTGATTGCGGAAGCGTTGACAGCCGAGCCCGAGATCGAAGCCATTGCCCAGGAGCTGAGCCACGCCCGCGACGTCCTCTATCTCGGACGCGGGGCGCATTACCCGATCGCGCTCGAAGGCGCGCTGAAGCTGAAGGAAATCTCGTACAT
>CAZNTI010000382.1:0-1833 GCA_964575885.1 uncultured Terricaulis sp. | reverse complement strand
CCGTGGTGGTGATCGCGCCGCACGATGCGCTATTCGAGAAAACGTTGTCCAATATGCAGGAAGTCGCTGCGCGCGGCGGCAGGCTGATCGTGCTGACGGATGCGGCCGGGGCCGAAGCGGCGGCCCCGATCGCCGAACACATCGTGCAAGTGCCGGCGTGCGATCCATTCATTGCGCCGATCGTGTATTCGGTTCCGATCCAGCTGCTGGCCTATCTCACGGCCGTGCACAAAGGCACCGATGTCGATCAGCCGCGCAACCTGGCAAAGTCAGTGACAGTCGAATGAGCAGGCCATGAGCAAGCTCAAAACCGGGGTGATCGGCGCTGGCGCATTCGGACGCCACCACGCGCGCAAGTACGCCGAGGACGCGCGCGTGGCGCTCGTCGGGGTTTACGACCCCGACGGCGAGCGCGCGCAAATGCTGGCCGACACCCATCAGGTCGAGGCCTTCACCGAGCTGTCGGCGCTGCTGGCGGCGGTCGACGCGGTCACCATCGCCAGTCCGCCGACACTGCATTTCGAGGCCGCACGCGCAGCGCTCGGGGCCGGCAAGCATGTGCTGGTGGAAAAGCCGCTGGCGGTGACCGTCGCCGAGGGCGAAGCGTTGGTTGACCTTGCACGCACACAGCGCCGGGTGCTGGCGTGTGGTCACCAGGAGCGGCTGGTGTTTCAGGCGATGGGTCTGTTTGATGCGCCGGAGCGCCCGCTGCGCATCGAGAGCGTACGCGAGGGTCCGTGGACGGGCCGCAGCGCCGATGTTTCGGTGACCCTCGACCTCATGGTGCACGATCTCGACCTGGCGCTGTGCCTGATCGGCGAGCGCCCGGAGCACATCGGCGCGCGCGCGCGCGCTGAGCACGGCCGCGTCGCGGATGCGATCGAGGCCGATCTGGGCTTTGCCGACGCCGCCGCCCACTTCGTGGCCAGCCGGGTGGCGCCGGAGCGGCGTCGGACCATGCGGGCGGTTTATCCAAGCGGCGAAGTGCGTGTGGATTTCTTGGCTCGCAGCTTCGCGAACACGACCAAGTTTCAACTCAACAGCGCGTTCGCCGAAACCCGCATCGGCAGCGATCCGCTGGGCGCCAATGTCGCCAGCTTCATCGACGCAGCGCTTGGCGTGGCCGCGCGTCCCGCCGTTAACGGCGAGGAAGCGCTGGCGGTGCTGGCGCTAGCGCTCGATATCGACCGCGCGTCGGGCCTGCCTTCGTTCAGCTAGAGAGATGCGATGATCCCCTTTATCGACCTGCAAGCGCAGCGTGCGCGGATTGCCGACAAGATCGACGCCGCGATCGCCAAGGTTCTGGCGCATGGCCAGTTCATCCTCGGCCCGGAAGTGAAAGCGTTGGAGTCGCAGCTGGCTGCGTTCTGCGGCGCGCAGCACTGCCTGGCCAACGCCAACGGCACCGATGCGTTGGCGCTGCCGCTGATGGCGTGGGAGGTCGGCGCCGGCGATGCGGTGTTCTGCCCTGCGTTTACGTTCGCAGCGACTGCGGAAGTCGTGCCCTGGGTCGGCGCGACCCCGGTGTTCGTCGATGTGCTGGCCGATACCTACAACATGGACCCCGCTTCGCTCGAAGCCGCCATCGCGGGCGTCAAGCGCGCCGGCAAGCTGGTTCCGAAGGTGGTGATCGCCGTCGATCTGTTCGGCCAGCCGGCCGACTATCCCAGGATTGCCGACATCTGCCGCCGCGAAGGCCTCAAGCTGATCGCCGACAGCGCCCAGGGCTTCGGCTGCACGCTCAACGGCAAGCACCCGATGCATTGGGCCGACGTCACCACCACCAGCTTTTTCCCAGCCAAGCCGCTCGGCTGCTATGGCGACGGCGGCGCC
>CAZNTI010000381.1:0-2618 GCA_964575885.1 uncultured Terricaulis sp. | reverse complement strand
CGCCAACCGCGCCACCCAGGGCAAAGGCATGATGCCCGACCGCAGCACCCGCTTTTCCTATCAGGGCAGGCCCAACGACCCGTACAAGGGCTGCTCGACATTCTCAAATTTTACGGTGCTGCCTGAAATCGCGGTGGCGAAGATCCGCGCCGACGCGCCCTTCGATAAGGCCTGCTACATTGGTTGCGGCGTGACCACCGGGATTGGCGCTGTGGTGAACACCGCCAAGGTCGAGCCCGGGGCCAGCGCCATCGTGTTTGGCCTGGGCGGCATCGGGCTCAACGTCATCCAGGGCTTGAAGCTGGTGGGCGCGGGCATGATCGTCGGCGTCGACATCAACCCCGCGCGCCAGGACTGGGGCAAGCGCTTCGGGGCCACGCACTTTGTCAACCCCAAGCAGGTGTCGGGCGACCTCGTCGCCCACTTGGTAGAACTCACCGGCGGCGGCGCCGACTACACCTTCGATTGCACCGGCAACACCCAGGTGATGCGCCAGGCGCTGGAAGCGTGCCATCGCGGCTGGGGCGAAAGCATTATCATCGGCGTGGCCGAGGCCGGCAAAGAGATCGCCACCCGCCCGTTCCAATTGGTGACCGGCGGGGTGTGGATGGGGACTGCGTCGGGCGGCGCCCGCGCGCGCACCGACGTGCCGAAAATCGTCGACTGGTACATGGACAAGAAGATCGAGATCGACCCGATGATCACCCACACATTGCCGCTGGAGCGGATTAACGAAGCTTTCGACCTGATGCATCGCGGCGAAAGCATTAGAAGCGTGGTGGTGTATTGATGTCGCGGGCCGCCCTGACGGCTGTCGCGCTGCTGATCGCGACGCCCGCCGTCGCGCAAGAGCAGTCGCCGGCGCCTGCGCCGGCGCAGGAATTCTGCAGTGTGCTCACCCAAAGCGGCGACACCACCAGCCTGATCCCTATGCCCGGCTATTCGGTTTTGGCCGCCGCCGCGCGCCCGTTGCCGCCGCCGCCGGGGCAGGCCATCGGCCAGTTCAACGCGCTGGTATGCATTCGCGCCACCGTGTTCATCGGGCCCAACGACCACCGGGTGCTGACCGACTTGCGCGTGCCGCTGTTCATTCGCGATGCCGCCCGCGTTGCGGTGCTGGAAATGGCTGAAGGCCAGCTGCGCATCCGCTTCCGGCAGGGCGAACCCACTGAGATAGAGCGCCAGGCGATTGCCGATGCGATTGACCGCGCCTATGCCGACATGCGCAGTTCAGCGCGGTGAGCGGCTACGCGTTCGAGCCGCCAGCGCCGGCCTCGGTGGCCGTGGCTGGAAAAGATGTTCGCTTCCCGGTGCGGCGAGTTTTTTGCGTCGGCCGCAACTACGCCGACCACGTGCGCGAAATGGGCAACGATCCCAAGAGCGAGCCGCCGATCTTCTTCACCAAGCCCGCCGACGCGGTGGTCGAAAGCGGCTTAGCGATCGCCTATCCGCTCAACACCTCGAACCTGCATTACGAGGTGGAATTGGTGCTGGCGCTCGGCGCGGGCGGATCCGCGATTACGCCGGAGGCGGCGCTTGCGTGTGTGTGGGGCTACGCGGTTGGCGTCGATCTCACCCGCCGCGATCGCCAGGCCGAAGCCAAGCAGGCTGGCGCGCCGTGGGACGCCGCCAAAGCTTTCGATCAATCCGCGCCGGTCGGGGCGATCACGCCGGCGCGCAGTTTTGAGCCTGGCGCGCAGCGCATCTGGCTTTCGGTCAATGGCGAGATGCGCCAGGACGCTGACCTATCGCAAATGATCTGGAGCGTGCCGGAGATCATCGCCGCGCTCTCGCGTAGCTGGACGCTCCAAGCCGGCGACCTCATCTTCACGGGCACGCCAGCCGGCGTCGGCCCGCTGCAGCGAGGGGATTTTGTGCAGTGCGGCGTAGACGGACTCGCCGCGCTCGAGTTCTCAATCTCCTGACATGACATCGGCTTGCGCGGGGCCCGCGCCGTTGTAGGTTGCGCGCCAGTCTTGGGAGCCGCGCCGCCTTGAAGCCCACCGACATCAATAATCCGGATTACTTCCACAAGGTCGTGGATTGCCAGTGGGCCTGCCCGGCGCACACCCCGGTGCCGGAATATATCCGCCTGATCGCCGCCCAGCGTTACGCCGACGCCTACATGATCAATTGGAAGTCGAACGTGTTTCCCGGCATCCTCGGGCGCACCTGCGATCGTCCCTGTGAGCCGGCCTGCCGGCGCGGGCGCGTTGAAGAGGCCGAAACCGAAAAGCCCGAACCGGTGGCGATCTGTCGGCTGAAGCGCGTCGCCGCCGACAACAAGGGCGACGACATCGAAGCGCGGCTGCCGCCGAAAGCCACGGCGAAGAACGGCAAACGCGTCGCCTGCATCGGTGCGGGGCCCGCCTCGCTGACGGTGGCGCGCGATCTGCTGCCGCTCGGCTACGAGGTGCACATTTTCGACGCCGACGCCAAGGCCGGCGGCATGATCCGCACCCAGATCCCGCGCTTCCGGCTGCCCGAAAGCGTGATCGACGAAGAGGTGGGCTACATTCTGCGCTACGAGCCGGTGACGCACTTCGGCGAGCGCATCGAGTCGCTGAAGGCGCTGCTGACGCAAGGCTGGGACGCTGTGTTCGTCGGCACCGGCGCTC
>CAZNTI010000380.1:0-2618 GCA_964575885.1 uncultured Terricaulis sp. | reverse complement strand
CCACCGGCTGGGCGCTGTTGTCGCCGGTGAGCTTCACCGCGAGCTGGAACGGCGGTCCGCGCATCGAGGACATTCGCCTCGATCCCGACGATGACACGCCGAAGGCGACGCTCGACCGCTGGGCGGTGTCACACTTTTCCGGCGGCGTGCTGACTTTCCACACCGGCTGGCTGTTCCGCACCGAGCCCGGCTGGGATCTGTGGACCGGGGGTCCGCCCAATCATCTGAAGGACGGCATCCAGCCGCTGACCGGGGTGGTCGAAACCTATTGGCTGCCGTTTCCGTTCACGATGAACTGGCGCTTCACGCGGCCTGGGATCGTGTCGTTCAAGAAGGGCGAGCCGTTCTGTTTCATCATGCCGATCCCGCACGAGCCGATGGACGAGATCGAGCCGATCATCAAATCCATTCACGACGATCCGGAGCTGAAGCAGCAGTACGAAGCCTGGGGCGAAAGCCGCACCAGCTTCCTCAACAAGCTCGGCGAGCGCGACAGCGAGGCGGTCAAGCATGGCTGGCAGCGCGACTATTTTCGCGGCCGCACCCCGGAAGGGCACCTGGCCCCAGAAAGCCACGTCAATCGCCGCCGCCTCAAAGCTCCGCGCAAGGCGGAGAAGGGGGAGTGAGCGCACCGCCGGCGCCACTGCACTACGATGCGATCGGCGTTGGCTATGCGGCGTACCGTCGGCCTGATCCGCGCATCGCGGCGGTTGTGCATGCGGCGCTGGGCGGCGCCCGCTGTGTTGTGAACGTTGGCGCGGGCGCCGGCGCATACGAGCCGACGGATCGGCACGTCATTGCGATCGAACCCTCCGCTGTGATGCGCGCACAGCGCGCGCCGGACCTACCGCCCGCGATCAATGGCGTCGCCGAGCAATTGCCGCTCGATGACCAGAGCGTCGATGCGGCAATGGCGACGTTCACGATCCACCATTGGGCCGATCTCGATAGGGGCCTTAGCGAACTTAAGCGCGTCACGCGCGGCGCGATCGCTATTCTCACTTTCGACCCCGAGGCGTTTGAAGGTTACTGGATCCACGGCTACTTGCCAGAGCTGATGCCGCGCGAGCGCGCCTGGATGGCGCCGCCGTCAGAGGTGGCGAGGGCATTGGGAGGCGGGGCTTACGTCTCGCCCGTGGCGATCCCGCGCGACTGCACCGACGGTTTCAACGAGGCCTATTACGCGCGCCCCGAGATGTTTCTGGATGCCAACGCGCGGGCGGCGCAATCGGTTTGGGCGGCGGTGGGGGCGGAGGCCGAAGCGCGCAGCGTAGAGCGGCTGCGGGCGGATCTGGAAAGCGGCGCATGGGACCGCAAACATGGGCGGTGGCGTGAGTTGCAAAGCTACGATGGCGCATTACGCTTGATCGTGCGCCCGGGATGAAAGTGGGGAATCATGGACCGTCGTGAGTTTGCTTTGGGCGCGGGCGCACTTGCGCTTGCGGCTGCCGCGCCGGCGATGGCGCAGGTTGACCAGATCAGCGCGCGTGCGCGCGCCGTGTGGCGCCGGGCCGCTGTCGTGGACTGCAACCTCGCGCCTCCGATCATGAGCGACAGCTTCCCGCAGCCGCCGGAAATGCTGGCGGCGACGCGCGCCTCCGGCGTCAGCGCCGTGAAAACCTCGATCGGGGGCTTCAACGCGCCGTTCGAGGAGACGCTGGCCGAAATCGCCTTCTATCAGCGGCTGATCGAGGCCCACCCGGATGTGTTCATGCAGGTGCGCGTCGCCGGCGATATCGCCGAAGCCAAGCGGGCCGGCAAACTGGGGATCATCTTTTCGTTCGAGAGCGCGGCCTGCCTGGAAGATAAGCTCGACCGCATCGATCTGTTTCGCAATCTGGGCGTTCGCGTCATGCAGCTGTCGTACAATCTGCCCTCGCCGTTTGGCGCCGGGGTGATGTCGCCGCCCGATGCGGGACTGACCGAACTGGGGCGCGAGGCGGTGGCGCGCATGAATGCGCAAGGGGTGGCGCTCGATCTCTCGCACGCCAACGCCGCCACCACCGAAGCGGCCTCTGCCGCATCCTCCAAGCCGGTGCTGATCACCCATGCCGGCTGCGCCGCGGTGCATCCCCATCCCCGCCACAAGACCGACGCGCAATTGCGCGCCATGGCCGAGCAGGGCGGCGTGGTGGGCATCTACGATCTTTTCTATCTGGCGCCGCCGCCGCGTCAGCCGAACGTTGAAGATTACATGGCGCACATGACCCACGCTCTGAACGTCTGCGGTGAGGATCATGTCGGCATCGGCAGCGACACCTACTTCGCCACCGTCGAGTTTTCGGCAGAGGACCGCGCCGCCTGGGCGGCCGAAACCGCGCGCCGGCATGCCACCGGGGTCGCCGCGCCCGAGGAAGACGGCCGGCTGCCCTACACCGAAGGGCTCAACCGGGCCGACCGGGCGCTGGTGATCGCCGATGCGCTGCTGAAGCGCGGCTACCCCGCCCGGGTCGCCGAGAAGGTGCTGGGCGCCAATTTCACGCGCGCGTTTGCCGAAATCTGGTGAGCGCCGCCGCGCCCGCCTCTTGCTTCCGCCTCGCGGCTCTGCGATATGACCGCCCCTCAGGCGGGCGCGTTCCCGCCAACCCACGGATGCGGGCGTAGCTCAGGGGTAGAGC
>CAZNTI010000379.1:0-2631 GCA_964575885.1 uncultured Terricaulis sp. | reverse complement strand
GGTCTGCGCTACGGCGAAAACCCCCACCAGGTCGCCGCTTTCTACGCCACGGGAGAACACCGCTTCGGCGTCGCCACCGCCCGCCAGCTGCAAGGCAAAGAGCTGAGCTTCAACAATATCAACGACACCGACGCGGCGATTGAGCTGGTGGCGGAGTTCGACGCGGCAGAGAGCGCCGCGGTCGCCATTATCAAGCACGCCAATCCGTGCGGCGTGGCGCTTGGCGGCGACGTCGCTGCGGCGTATGCGCGCGCGCTCGCCTGCGACCCGGTGTCGGCGTTCGGCGGCATCGTGGCGATGAACCGCAAGCTCGACAAGCGCGCAGCGGAAGCCATCGTACAAATCTTCACTGAGGTCGTCATCGCGCCCGACGCCGACGAAGACGCCGTCGCAGTGTTCTCGAAGAAGAAAAATTTGCGCCTGCTGCTCACCGGCGGCCTGCCCGATCCGCGCGCGCCGGGCCATAGCGTGCGCAGCGTCGGCGGCGGCCTGCTGGTGCAAGCCCGCGACGCCGGCCGCGTGATGCGCGAGGGCTTGAAGGTCGTCACCAAGGCAGCGCCGAGCGACGCGCAGATCCGCGACATGCTGTTTGCGTTCACCGTCTGCAAGCATGTGAAATCCAACGCCATCGTTTACGCAAGGGATGGTCAGACGGTGGGCATTGGCGCGGGGCAAATGAACCGGCGCGACAGCGCCCGCATCGCCGCCATCCGCGCCCGCGAAACCGACATCGCGGCTTTGCTGCAGGGCTCGGCGTGCGCGTCTGACGCATTCTTCCCCTTCCCCGACGGCCTCCTGCAAGCGGTGGAGGCGGGCGCCACCTGCGTCATTCAGCCGGGCGGGTCGATCCGCGACGACGAGGTGATCAAGGCGGCGGACGAAGCCGGCATTGCCATGGTGTTCACCGGCATGCGCCATTTTAGGCATTAGCCGAAACCTGACGTCTCGACGCCGCGCTAACCTAAAAGCAACCTTAATGACGTATTGCTCTCGTCACGAGCGGGAGTCTGCCACATGCGCGCCTTGGTTCCGATTGTCGTCGCGTTGCTTCCGCTTACGTCCGCGTGCGTGCACACCAACGCTACCGTCCTCGACAACAGCGCCAAGCGGCCGCAACTGGCGGCCCGCGATGTGGTGATCTATCGCACCGCCGGCTCGGTGCCGGGCAATTACGAAGAGCTCGCACTCTTGAGTTCCCGCGGCGACGCCCTCTGGACCGGCCAGAGCGGCATGATCGAGGACATGCGTGAGGAGGCCGCAGCGCTTGGGGCCAACGGCGTCATCCTTGACGCCATGAGCGAACCGAGCGCGGCCGTACAAGTGTTGGCGCAAGTGTTCGGGACGGGCGCCAATCGCCGCGGCAGCGCCATCGCGGTCTATGTTCACCGCGACGCCGAAGCGCCATTGCTAACCGCCTCGATGGCGCCGGCTGCGCCCGCCATGTCGGACGCACCGCCTCAGCCGGCATTCTTGGCCGACGTCAACCGGTTGCCCGCCGCCGCGCCGCCAAGCAACCCTCGCCGCACCACGTGCAGCATCGATCCCGAGACCGGCGCCGCCTATAATTGCCGCGAAGCGCGCTGAAGCATCCGCTCAGACACTTCTTAGAAGCGCCGCAGCGCGCGCAGTCGATTGCGCTTGAACGCCGCCGGTAGGCGCCTCAAAGCCCTGCAACGACTGACTTGATCAGGCGCCGTAAGCTGTTCACGCTGTGCTGGCGCGCCGTGGTTTGCGCGGTGTTCATGGGCTTTGCAATGCCGGCAGCTGCAGCCGCAGAGACGCTCCAGCAACGCATAGCGCGCTTGGAACCGCACTTCACCGTGTCGCGGCCAGGGGGCGAAGGCCCGTTCCCGGTCGTTCTCATGCTGCACGGCTGCGGCGGCCAGCGCCCGTTCCAGGACGAAATCGCAGAGGTCGTGGTGCGCGCCGGGGCTGTGGCGGTGCAGGTTGATTCTTACGCGCATCGGCGCATCGGCCGCATCGCGGCGTTCGCGACTGTGTGCACCGGCGCACAACTTTGGGGCCGCGAGCGCGCCGGCGATCTCTACGCGGCGATGGCGTGGGCGCGTGCGCAGAGCTGGGCTGACCGGGAGCGCATCGTGGCGATCGGGTGGAGTCACGGCGGCTGGACCATCCTTGACGCGCTCGCGCTGCGCGCCGGGGCGGAAATGGAGCGCGCCACCGGCTTGCGCGGTCTGCCCGCCGAGCCGCTCGAGGGCCTTGCCGGCGCGATGCTGGTTTATCCTTACACCGGAATCGGCGCCTGGGTTGGCAAGCGCGACTGGCGGATCAACCCGCGCAGCGTCGCCATCGTCGCCCAGCACGACTACATCGTGGGACCATCGCGGACGACGCTCGAACGTCAGCGCGATCGCGGCGCGCCGCTTGAGGTCATCGTCTTCGACAACGCCACACACGCCTTCGAGGACGCCCAGGCCGAGGATCCGCGCGTTCGTTACAATCCCGCCGCCGCAGCGCGCGAGCACGCGCTGCGGACCGCATTGATCGAGGGCCTGCGCTAGCGCGGCGGCGCCTGGCGCATGGCGCCGACCAGCGACGTGAGCTCCGCCGACATCAGCATCAGCTTCGCCGCCGACCACGGTCCCTGCGCATCGAGTTCGGCATAGGCCG
>CAZNTI010000378.1:0-2660 GCA_964575885.1 uncultured Terricaulis sp. | reverse complement strand
CAAGCCGGCGCCCGCTCAACACATTGCCGACATTCGACACCATGGCGCGGGCGATGCCGGCGTAATCCAGCCCCGAGTGCTCGAAGAAGCGCGCATCCTCGACCGCGACGAACGCATTCTTGACGTGATCGGGGATCAGCTCGATCGGCACGAAGACACGCTGTTCGCGCGCGAACTCCGCCACCAGCGCGCCGTCGCCGGCGTGCACGCGGCTGGTCACCGGGGGCTCGTAGTCCTGAAGTTCGGAAATGCTCGGCAGGCCCTGCAGCGCCGCGATGAAGAACCCCGCCACCAGCAGCACGCCGACGCCGCCAAGAATCGCTGTGCCCAGCAGCAACCTGCGCCACAATTGCGGACGCGGGGGATCATGGTAGTCGGGCTCGTTATAGCCGTCGTGACCGTCCCGGTCGTCCCACTCTCGTGCGTAAGGTTCGTCCCGCAGCATCGATGTCCGCTTCTCGCGCGCTGGCAAAAGAAGGCTCGGCCTCGCCCCCTAATGCGGCGCGATTAAGGCCGCTCCTGAACCGCGCAGATTAGAGTTTTGGCCACAATAATCGAGCGCCTTTTAGGCGCCGCCGGCATAAACCTGCGGGACTGCAAAAAAAGCGTCCACCGCGTCGGCCATCGCCCGCGCCATGGCCTGGCGCTCGCGCTGATCGTTCAGCCGCCGCTCGTCTGCGACATTGCTCAGGAACCCCGTCTCCACCAGCACCGCCGGCACATCCGGCGCCAGCAGCACGAAGAAACCGGCGCTGCGGTGGGTGTTGCGAAGCAAGGGGCCCACCGCCGCCAGTCGCGGAATCAAGGTTTGCGCGAACTGTGCGGAGCGGTTGGTGGTTTCGCGCTGGTAAAGATCGATCAGGATGTCATGGGCGACGCCTGCGCGTGGCGCTTCGCCCAGGTCGATGGTCCAGTTGTGGGCCGACATCAGGTTTTGCGCGCGATCCGCGCCGCGCTCGGACAGCGTATAGACGGACGCCCCATGCGCTTCCGGATTGGCGTGCGAGTCGGCGTGCAGCGACACAAACAGGTCGCTCTGCTGGGCGCGCGCGAATTGGACACGGTCCTCCAGCGGCACGAAGCGGTCGTCGTCGCGGGTCAGCGCCACCCGGTAGCCGCGCGCCGCGAGGGCGCCGCGCAGTTCAAGCCCGACCGCCAGCACGACATCCTTTTCGCGCACCCCGGTGGCGCCGATGGCGCCGGGGTCGCGTCCGCCGTGGCCGGCGTCGACGACGATGGTGCGCGCGCGGCCGCGACCGGGAAGTTCGCGCCGCTGCGGGGTATCCGCGAGCGGATGGCTGGGCGCGAGTTCGAAACTCATCTCCGGCGAACGCCTGCCTCCCAGCTCCTGGCGCACCAGGTTTGCCGGGCCAGCCAGGTCCAGCACCACGCGGGCCGCCCCGCCGGGCTGCGCCGCGAACCGGTAACGGCTGACCAGCCCTGCGCCCGGACCCTGGCCGGAAAGGCCCTGCGGCAGCAGCAAGCGGGCGTCCGCGACATCGATAACAAAGCGGTCAGGACTTTGCAGGAAAAGGGTGCGCGCCGAGGCTTGCCGGTCGAGCCCCAGGGTAACGCGACAGGCCGGGCCGAGCTCTTGCACCAGGACGGCGCGGATCGCCGCCGGCGCGTCGGCGAAGGCGCGCCCGCCAAAGGCGAGGCTGCCGAGAGCACTGGCGCCGGCCAGCGCGAAGGTGCGGCGAGAGGAATCCATTCAGCCGCCGAAACTAACCGCTCGGCCTTGCTATCGAGTTGAAAATAAAGGTGAGCGCCCCGTTAATTTACACTTGGCGCCGGGACTAGGCGGCAATTGTCGCATGCGCCCTTGAGCCGGAGGCGCCCTAGGGTTAGTGGACCTTATGCGAGCTTTGCGGGCGCTCCTGGCGACGATCCTGCTCGGTGCGGCCTCGCCCGCCGGCGCCCAAACCTATGACCGCGAGGCCCAGGCGGCGCGTGAGCTACGCGAGATCTGCGACGCCGACGCCGGCCGGCTCTGGGGCCAAAGCCTGTGCGGGCCGCTGCTTGTCGTCGACCCGCAGACCCGAGTCGCGTGGGCCAGCCTCGCTGACGCGCAGAGCCGGCTCTATCGCTACGGCGAAGGCTGGGTGGGTGAGTTGCCAGGCGACGTCACGATCGCCAACTCTGCGGTCGAATGGTCAGGCGTGCGCTGGATCATGCTTACCGCACCGCTGCCGCAGGACCGGGTTGAGCGCCGGGTGCTGCTGGCGCATGAGGCATGGCATCGCATCCAGGCCTCGCTCGGGCTGGCGGCGCGCCCCAGCGCCTGCGCACACCTTGAAACGGAACGCGGCCGCTATCTGTTGCGCATGGAGATGCGGGCGCTGGCGGTAGCGGTGCGCTCGTCACGGCGGGCCCGGGAGGAGGCGCTGGCGGACGCGTTGACCTTCCGTGCGGCGCGGCATGCGGCGTTCGCGGGGGCGGCGGCTGACGAGGCCGCGCTCGACCGCAACGAGGGGTTGGCGGCCTACACCGGCGTCGTTCTGGGGGCGGGGGACGCAGCGCCGGTCTATGCAGCGCGGACCTTGGATCAGCATGACCGCCACGAGGCCCTGGCGCGGGCCTACGCCTACGCCACCGGCCCCGGCTACGGCCTGCTGCTGGACGATTTGCGCCGCGACTGGCGCATCGCGATCGGCGCTTTG
>CAZNTI010000377.1:0-2673 GCA_964575885.1 uncultured Terricaulis sp. | reverse complement strand
CACTCCGCGCGAAGCGCTCAGCCGCGTTGAATCCATGATCACCATGGGCGGCTTTTCGCTGCCGCCGAAGACCATCCGCGAAATCATCGTTGCCGCCGTCGACGTCGTGATCCAGGCCGCGCGGTTGCGCGACGGTTCGCGCCGCATCACCCAGATCACTGAGGTGCTGGGCCTGGAGGGCGACACCATCGTCACCCAGGATCTGCTGCTCTACGAAATCCAGGGCGAAGACCAGAACGGGCGCATCATCGGCCGCCACAAGGGCACCGGCGTCGGGCGTCCGCGCTTCTGGGAGCGCGCGCGCTATTTCGGCCTGGAGAAGGAATTGGCGCAGGCCCTCGACGAAGCGGAGAACGCCTGATGGATCCCGCCCTCATCGCTGCAGTCCTTGCCTTCGTCGCCATTGGCGGCGTCGGCTTCGTGTTGGCTGGCAAGCCGCAGGCGGCTACTGCGCAAAAACGCGTCAAGGCTGTCGCCGGCGCGCGCAACGTCGATCGCCGCAAGCAAGCGGTCGACATGGCGGCGCTGAAGCGCCGGCAAACCACGCAGGAAGCGCTGAAGGAACTGGCCGCGAGCGAAAAGCAGTCGCGCCGGCGCCGTTTCTCGATCAAGGGCCAGATGGCGCAGGCCGGCCTCAACATGACGCCGATGGTGTTCTGGTGTCTGGCCGCAGGCCTGGGCGCCGTGCTGGCGGTCGTGGGCCTGTTTGTGCAAGGCCCACTGGGCGCGGCGATGGGGTTCTTCATCGGCTTTCTCGGGCTGCCGCGCTGGGTGCTCGGCGTGATGGTGGGCGGTCGCCAGAAGAAATTCTCCAACCAGCTCGCCGACGCCATCGACGTCATCGTGCGTGGCGTGAAATCGGGCCTGCCGCTCAACCAGTGCCTGCGCATCATCGCGCAGGAAAGCCCCGAACCGCTGCGCAGCGAGTTCCAGTCGCTCTGCGACTCGCAGGCCGTGGGCGTGCCGCTCGACCAGGGCATGCAGCGCCTTTATGACCGCATGCCGCTACCTGAGGTGAACTTCTTCTCGATCGTGCTGGTGATCCAGCAGAAGACCGGCGGCAATTTGTCGGAATCGCTGGGCAACCTCTCCGCGGTGCTGCGTGCGCGCAAACTAATGAAGGAAAAGGTGAAGGCGCTGTCTTCGGAAGCGCAGGCCTCGGCCATGATCATCGGCGCACTGCCGCTCATCGTGATGACTTTGGTGTATTTCACCCGCCCCAATTACATCATGATCCTGTTCACCGATCCGGTGGGCAATCTCATCCTGCTCGGCGCCGCGACGATGATGTCGATGGGCATCTTCATCATGCACCGCATGGTCAACTTCAAATTCTGAGGGCGAGCCCATGAGCATCATCGACACCCTCACCGACCCGATGACCATCGCCGGCGTGCTCGCCGCAGGCGCGTGCTTCGCCACCGTGGTCACCATCGCGGCCCCCATGTTGGCGGAAGACAAGCTCGGCTCGCGGCTGAAGGAAGTCGCCAAGAAGCGCGAAGAATTGCGCAAGAAGAGCCGCGCCGACCTCGCTAAGGGCGCAGGCGGCCTCCAGCACAAGAGCGCCAACTCCTTTGCGCGCGGGCTGGTCGAGCGGCTCAATCTGCAGAAAGCGCTGGCTGACGATTCGCTGTCTGAAAACCTGATCCGTGCCGGCATGCGCGGGCAAGCGGCGCAGACCATGTTCTATTTCTATCGCGCGGCGCTGCCGATCGGCTTTGCGGCGGCGGCGGCGTTTTACGTGCTCTCCCCGCTCGGCGCCGACCTCGCCATGCAGATGAAGCTCGCCGCCATCGTCGGCGGCGCAGCGCTCGGCTTCTACGCTCCCAACCTCTATCTGAAAAACCTCGCCGACACCCGCCGCACCAAGATCATGCAGGCCTTCCCCGACAGCCTCGACATGATGCTGATCTGCGTCGAGGCCGGCATGTCGATCGAGGCGGCGCTGCAGCGGGTGGGCCAGGAGATCGCACCCGCCTCGGTGGAGCTGGCTGAAGAGTTCGCGCTGACCACGGCCGAGCTTTCCTATCTGCCCGAGCGGCGCATGGCGTACGAGAACCTCGCCCGCCGCACCAACCATCCGGGCGTGAAAGCGGTGGCGATGGCGCTGACGCAGGCGGAAAAGTACGGCACGCCGGTCGGCCAGGCGCTGCGGGTGATGGCGAAGGAGAACCGCGAACTGCGCTTGAGCGAAGCCGAAAAGAAAGCCGCCTCGCTGCCGCCGAAGCTCACCGTGCCGATGATCGTGTTCTTCCTGCCGGTGCTGTTTGCGGTGATCATCGGCCCGGCCATGATCCAGGTCAGCCACATCATGGCCAACCAATAGCTCAGGCGCGACCCGCGTTCGCGCGCGCCTGGTGCAGGAATTTTTCATCGGCCGGAAACAGCACGCCGCTGCGCTGCATATCCTCGATCGCATCGCAGACATCCGACCACGACACTCCCGCATCGCCGTGCCCAGCCAGGCGCCAGAGTGACACCCAGTAATCCCGCGCCCACTCCATGTTGTTCGGGTCGCGCGCGCGAAGCTCCTGAGCGATCGCAAGCCCGTCCTCATAGGCCTTGCGCGCGGCGGGCAAGTTCCCCTCCGTCACGCTCACGTCGCCCAATTTATTGAAGCTCACGCTGAGATCGCGCAGCCAATCGGTATTGTTCGGGTCGCGCGCGCGAAGC
>CAZNTI010000376.1:0-2676 GCA_964575885.1 uncultured Terricaulis sp. | reverse complement strand
TCTTCCCAGCTTTCGGTGAACGCCACCGAGGCGCGGCGGCCGTCGGTGCTGACATCGCGCCGCAGCGTCGTCACCTCGAACGGCTTATGATCGACGACTACCGTCACCGTGCCATGCTCGATACCGGTCGGATGCGCTGCGAAGCCCGCGGCGTGCGCGACCGCCGTCACCTGCTCGGGCGTCAGTTGGGTTGCGATGTCGATATCGTCGACCTCGCGGCGCATCAGCGTGTTGCGCACGCAGCCCCCGACAAAGCGCGAACCGCCCACCCGCGCCGCTTCCAGCGCCGCCATCAGCGCTCGTGTTGCGGGCGCCTTGAACCAGGCGGCGTTGGCGATCGAGGTCATGCGCGCTTCCCTTTGGCGCCATTCAGCTTCACCGCCGCGCGCACCAGCGTCTTGAACGCCTTGTCGTTCAGGGCCTCGCCCTCAAAAATATCGATGGCGCGGCGCGTACCGGCGTCGAGGCTGGCGTTGAAAAGGCCCGCGGGGTCGGGCAGCGCTGCGCCTTGGGCGAAGGTGAGCTTGACCTTGTCCTTGTAGGTTTCGCCGGTGCAGAGGATGCCGCATTTCTCCCACACCGGCACGCCGGCGGGATTGCTGGGCTTTTTCCACTTCACGGTTTCGACGATCTCTGCGTCGGCGTCGCGGATCAGCGCCCGCACCCGCGACAGCATGGCGCGCCGCCAGTCGCTCGCAGAAATATCCGCTTTCGTCGCCATCACAACTTTTCGCCCGGCAGCTTCGCCGACTGCTTGGCCCACGCCGCGAACTGCTGCTCGTCAAGCGCGCCTTCATAGACATCGTAGTAGCGCACCTGCGGATACTTGGATTTGCCCTCCGGCGGCGGATCGAGCGCTGCGCCGCTGAAAAACGTGACGCGGACAAATCTCGTGAAGCAGTGAAGGCTCAAGAACCATACGCCCTCCTCGACGCCGTAAAGCGGAGAGTTCCACTTCACCGCCTTCTTCACCCCCGGCACGGCGCGCATGATCAGCGCGTCGAGGCGCGCACCCACATCGTGCTTCCAGCCGGGCGCGGCGGCGATCCAGTTTTGCACTGGCTCGTCCCCGTAGCCCTTTGCAATCTGGGGATTGCCGCCGGAAAGCAGCATCGGTTTTGCCGGTTCGACCGCTTTCTTCGCCTTAGCCATAGAGCCGCTCCCACAGCGCCCGGATCATGCCGGCGGTCGCGCCCCAGATGACGCGCTCGCCATAGGGCATGGCATAATAAGCGCGGTTTTGTCCTTTCCACATGGTTTCGCGGCGCTCGTGATTGGCGGGATCGAACAGAAATGACAGCGGCGCTTCGAACACGCCCGCCACCTCGCGCGGATCGAGCGTAAGCTCGAAGCCCGGCTCAACGAGGCCAACGATCGGGGTAATGGCAAAGCCGGTGCCGGTTTCGTATTGATCCCAGGCGCCCAGCGGCTCGATCCAGTCGCGGCCGAGCCCGATCTCTTCGAAGGTTTCGCGCAGCGCGGTTTCGACCGCGTTCGCATCGCTGTCCTGCACCCGCCCGCCGGGAAACGAGATCTGACCCGGATGCGCCGGCGTCTCCTCCGCGCGCTGGGTGAACAGCATGGTCCAGCCCTCTGGCCGCTTGACGATCGGGGCCAGCACCGCGGCGGGGCGCAGCACGATGTCGGGCCGCGCCCAATCGGGGTTGAGATCGCGGTCGCTGCGCGTCGCCGCTGCGCCGATGGCGCCGAGCGCATCGAGGCGCGCGCGCAACAATGCTTCGACCGCATCGCTCAAGACTTCCGTCTCCTTACCATCAGCGAGAGAGGTGGCTTGGCAGTCAATTCAGCTCCCCCAACTCCCACCACGCGCCTCCGCTCCAAACACCCAGCTTCCCGTCCCGCGCTTCGGCCCATTCCACCAGTTCATAAAACGGCGCGCGCAGCACGCGTGCTTCCAGGCGCCCGCGCACATGCACGTAAGGCCTGGGCGCGCCGTTCGCCATCGCCACCCGCAGCGGATGCTGCGGCCCCGCCTGCACCACATCGCCGACATTGGTGGTGAACGCGATCACCTGCGCTTCGCCCGCGCCATGGCGGTCGGCGCGAATGGCCACGAACGGCGCATCCTCGACCTTAACCACGATCTTCTCGCCGGGCGTCACCAGGTACGTCTCGCCATCGGCGTCCTTGCGCAGGATCGAGGCGAACAGCCGCACCAGCGACTCGCGCGTGATGCGCGTTCCCTCGTGCTTCCAGGTTCCATCGGTCAGGATTTCAAAGCCCGCCTCGCCGCAATGGGTCGGGTTCCATTGATCGACGGGCGAGGGTCCTTTGTCGCTGGCGCCGGCATCCTGCTTGAGGCGCGCGATCAGCGCATTAAGGGAGACGGGTGCGTCGGCCATGCGATCGGTCATATTTCCGCCCCCATACCTATGAGCTTGCCGTCCATGAGCAACGAAGAAAATCCTGAAGCCATCGTCGCCGAAGCGGAAGCGGCTGGCGAGGCGCTAGCGCGCGTCCGCGCCGAGGTCGGCAAGGCCGTGTTCGGCCAGGAGCGCGTGATCGAACTGACGCTGGCTGCGGTACTGGCTGGCGGCCATGTGCTGCTGGTGGGCGCCCCCGGCCTGGCCAAAACGCGCCTGGTGGAAGCGATGGCGCGGGTGCTGGGGCTCGACTGGGCGCGGGTGCAGTTCACGCCCGATCTGATGCCTGCCG
>CAZNTI010000375.1:0-2681 GCA_964575885.1 uncultured Terricaulis sp. | reverse complement strand
ACCCCGCGCCAGCATTGGGATCACACCGCCTCGATCCAGCTGGTGCGCGAGATCGTCGGCCCCGACCGCATGTTTCCGCTCACCATCGAGGGGCTCGACGGCGCGATGCGCGAGCTCAGCCGGTAGCGCCGCTCCGGTTACCGTTGTAGGGTAAGCCCGGGAGGCTGAGCCCGTGGCGGATGTCTATCTCTCTTACGCACGCGAGGACCGCCGGCTCGCGGAGCGGATTGCGGACGAACTAGGCGGGCGCGGATTGAGTGTCTGGTGGGACGTCCAACTGACCCCCGGTCAAAGTTGGGATCGCGTGATCGGGCGCGAATTGGACGCCGCCAAGGCGGTGGTCGCGCTGTTCACCGAGAATTCGGTGCACTCGAATTTTATCCGTGAGGAAGCGAGCGTCGGGCAATCACAGGGCAAGCTTATTCCCGTTGTTTTCGGCCAGGTGGTCGCCCCGATCGGCTTCCACCGCATCGCCACAATCAACGGCGATGCGCCTAACCTGATCGAGCTTCTTTACGCTGCGATCCAGGCTAAGATAGCGGCTCCCGCCAGCCAGCCGCGCGCCGCCGGATCAGCGCCATCGCATCAACCGCCGCCCTATCAGGGCGATGCGAAGGCAGGCGCGCTTTCGCCGATCGCCATGAGCCTCGTCGCGCTGCGCACGCTGCGCACGCAGTCCTTTTACTGGTTCGGGATCGGCGGCGCGGTGGTGACGCTCGCCGGCAATCTCGACGCCTTCATACTGCTCGCCGATTGGCTGCAATGGGTCAACCTGCACTGGTCGGCGCTGATCACATGGTTCTGGAACCTGGTGATCCCGTTCGACCTTCACGTGCTGCCGGAAGACGCGGTGATCATGACTCTGGTTGCGGTGCTGTTCTTCAACCTGCTGCTGACCTCGACCTACCGCGACAGATCGGTGATCACGCGCGCGCTCGATGTCGCCCTGCTGCTGACGGCGCTGGCGCTCACCGCTTATGTCGGCTTTGCAGGCTTCGTTCACGAACTTGACTCGGCGCAAGTCGGCATCGCCGACCTCGTCATGAACCCCCTGCTTGCGATGCTGAACCGCATCCTTCCAGACGCGGAGACGTTGGCGACATTTTCGCTGATGACGCTCGGGGGAGCCCTAGCTACGAGCGTCGTCTACGCCCCGCTGGCGCTTATCTTCAGCGTGCGGCCCAATGTGCCCGCCTTCGCCGCGCGCCTGTGGCGCATCCTGCTCGGCCTGCTGCTGATCGTGGTGGCGAACCAGCTCAGCCTGTGGATCGAAACCTACGACTGGAACCGTGTAACGGGCTAAACCGGCGCCGGCGCGGCTTGGCGCGCGCGCGCTGTGCGCCTAGTTTAGCATCGAACAAGCGGAGCCCCGCGCGCAATGCGCTATGTGTTTCTGATCCTTTTCATCCTGTTTTTGGCGATCGTTGCCGTGTTCGCGTTCCAGAACCTGCAATCGGTGACGGTTGCGTTCGTGGGGCTTGAACTCACCGCCCCCCTCGCCATCCTGATCGGGCTTGTCTATCTGCTCGGCATGGCCACCGGCGGGGGCCTGTTCTCGTTCCTGCGCTATTCGCTGCACAAGGCCACCACCGCGCCGCGCCCGCGCGCAACAGCTGCTGCGAGCGCCCCGAAAGTCATCGACCACACCCCATGAGATTGAGCGCCGCTTGGGCGCGCGCTACATAAGGGGCGGAGTTTCCCGATGCGCTCACGTGCCGCCCTCGCTTTCATCCTGCTGGCGCTCGCCGCGTGCGCGCGCCCGCCCGAACCGCCGGGTGAAACCAAAAGCGGCGCGCTCGATCCGCGCGTAGTGCAGGCGCGGGGCACGCTGGCCGAGAGCGAGCAGGCCACCATAGCCATCTTCGAATCCGCCTCGCCTTCGGTTGTGCTGGTGATCAGCGGCGGCAGCGGGCAAGGCTTTCAGCCCGGCCCCGTCAGCGGCGGCACCGGCTTCATCTGGGACGATGCCGGCCATGTCGTCACCAACAACCACGTCGTACAGGCCGCCGAAATCATTGTGCGCATGCCCGGCGGCGAGGACATCCCCGCCACCGTGATCGGCCGCGCCCCGCAATACGACATCGCCGTGCTGCGGCTCTCGCGAGCGCCCGAAAATGCGCCGCCGCTGGCTGTCGGCACTTCCAGCGATTTGCGCGTCGGCCAGGCGACGTTTGCGATCGGCAACCCCTTCGGCTTCGACCAGACCATCACTTCGGGCATCGTCAGCGCGCTCGGCCGCCAGCTGCCGACCGAAGAAGGCCGCGACATCGCCGACGTGATCCAAACCGACGCCGCCATCAATCCGGGCAATTCCGGCGGGCCGCTGCTCGACAGCGCCGGGCGCGTGATCGGCGTCACCACCGCGATCTTCTCGCCCTCCGGCGCTTATGCGGGCTTAGGCTTTGCGGTGCCGATCGACACCGTCGCGCGCGTGGTTCCCGAGTTGATCGCCAACGGCCGCGCTCCCACTGCGGGCATTGGCATCCTCGCAGCCGATCAGGCCATCGCCGCGCGGCTGGGCGTCGAAGGGGTGCTGGTATGGCAAACCAATAGCGGCTCCCCCGCCGCGCGCGCAGGCCTGCGCGGCACCGATCCGCAGCGCGGCATTCTGGGCGACGTCATCGTCGAGGCGGAAGGCCAGCCGGTGCGCCGGCTCGCCGATCTCACCGGTGCGCTCGATC
>CAZNTI010000374.1:0-2684 GCA_964575885.1 uncultured Terricaulis sp. | reverse complement strand
GGCGCTCCACGCCGCATTAAGTTCGCCCGATCGCGTTTCCAGTTCGGCGATCTCGCTCGCGAGTTTCTGCGTGCGCTCCTGCGACGCGGGGTCTTTCTCCTTTTTCAGCGCCTCCAGCTCGATCTTGAGTTGGACCAGCCGGCGATCCAGTTCGTCCAGTTCTTCAGGCTTGGAATCGACCGCCATGCGCAGACGCGCCGACGCCTCGTCGATGAGATCGATGGCTTTGTCGGGCAGAAAGCGGTCGGTGATGTAGCGATGGCTGAGCTGAGCTGCGGCCACGATCGCCGCGTCGGAGATGCGCACGCCGTGGTGCTGCTCGTAGCGGTCCTTCAGGCCGCGCAGGATAGAGATCGTGTCCTCTACGTTGGGTTCTTCGACAAACACCGGCTGGAAACGCCGCGCTAGCGCGGCGTCCTTCTCCACGTGCTTGCGATACTCATCGAGCGTGGTGGCGCCGACGCAGTGCAGCTCGCCGCGCGCCAGCGCCGGCTTCAGCAGGTTCGACGCATCCATCGCGCCGTCCGCCTTGCCGGCCCCGACCAGCGTGTGCATTTCATCGATGAACAGCACGATGCCGCCTTCGGCCGCCGTCACCTCGTTCAGCACTGCCTTCAGCCGTTCCTCGAACTCGCCGCGGAACTTGGCGCCGGCGATCAGCGCGCCCATGTCGAGCGCCAAGAGCTTCTTGTGCTTCAGGCTTTCGGGCACGTCGCCGTTGACGATCCTGAGCGCCAGGCCCTCGGCGATCGCGGTCTTGCCGACGCCCGGCTCGCCGATCAGCACCGGATTGTTCTTGGTGCGGCGCGACAAAACTTGAATCGTCCGCCGGATTTCCTCGTCGCGGCCGATGACGGGATCAAGCTTGCCCTTGCGGGCGTCTTCGGTGAGGTCGCGCGCGAACTTTTTCAACGCATCGTACTGATCCTCTGCGGAGGAAGATTGCGCCGTGCGGCCTTTGCGCAAAAGCTGGATCGCCTCCTCCAGCTTCTGCGGCGTCAGCCCCGACTTTTTGAGAATCTCGCTTGCCTTGCCCTCCGCGATGGCGAGGCCGAACAGCAGCCGCTCGGCGGTGACGTAGGCGTCGCCGGCCTTGGTCGCGGCCTGTTCGGCCGCGTCGAGCGCGCGCGCAAACGAGCTTGCGGCATACATGCGGTCGTTGCCGCCCTGCACTTTCGGCAGCGCCTGCACCGCCGCATCCGCATCCTGCGCGGCCTTGCGCGGGTCGGCGCCGGCGGCGCGCAACAGTTCGGCCGAGAGCCCTTCGCGGTCGTCCAGCAAGGCTTTCAGCAAATGCTGGGTTTCGAGCTGCTGGTTCTGTTCCCTGAGTGCGATCGTCTGCGCCGCCGCCACGAATCCGCGCGCGCGCTCGGTGAGCTTTTCCATATCCATGAGCGACCCCTTAGGCGTCCCGCGCCGATCGCCATTGCGCACGATCAGCACGGCATGTGTGTTTGTGCCCTTCACCTAGGTGTGGCGCCGCAGGCACACAAGGGTCGCGCCGACGTTATGGATTGGGTTAAGTATGCGCCCATGAAACGCGTCCGCCTCGCCGCCCTTCTGTTCGCCGCCGCCTGCTCGCCGCCGCCGGCTGGCGAGAGTGGCGCGCCGCCAGCCGCAGCCGGCGGCGAAGGCTTCGCACCCGACAGCGCCGTAGTATTCGCCGGCGAAAAGGCGCGCGAACTCACTGAGCCGTGCAGCCGGCCCGCGCCCGGCCCGGTCGAAGGCGCCTGGACCCCGAGCGCGCGCGATATCGCCGCTATGGAGCCTGCGCTTGCGGCGCTTTTGGCAGAGCGCTTGCAGGCTGAGTGGCCGCGCGATGCGGGGTCGGTGTCGGCGTATAGACGTCAATATGGCGGGCTGATCGTCGGCGGCCGCCGCATCGTCACCGTCAACGGCTTTCGCCTCGATCCCCACGACGATCTCGACGCCTGGCGCAGCTTCCCGCAGACCATTTGCGATGGTGGCCCGATCATGTTCGGCGTCGACTACGATCCAGCGACGCAGCGGTTCGAGAACTTCGCGTTTAACGGCGGGGCCTGAGAACCTGTTCCGCACTGACCGAAGGATGTTCTAGCCCGGCGCGACATACCCGTAGCGCAGATTGCTGGGGCCTTCTCCACGCTGCTGGTGCGCGCGCTTCTCGCTGGTGAGACGATCGCTGCGCCAGGCGTTGCGTTCGCTTTCGCTTAGCCCGTAGAGCCGCGCATTGTTGTCGCCGAAGATAGCGCGCTTGACCGCGCTGTCGGCGCCGCCCAGTGGCGCAAAGCCGTGCGCGGCCTGCATATCTTCGGGGATCTCCAGCCGGCGCAGGCCCTCGATCTGCCATTGCGGCGCGCCGGTCCACACCGCGTCGCTTCCCCAGCAGACATGATCGGCGCCCAAGCCCTTCACCAGAATGCCCATGATCGCCGCGCATACCCGCGGCTGCGAGATGAGCGTCTGTGCGAAGATCTGGCCAAGGTCGCCGTAAACATTGCTGACGCCTTCGCGCGCCGGAATCTCGGCCAGGTCGCTCACCCACGACAGCCGGCCGCTGCGTTCGAACTCGGCAAGCGCTTCGGCCGGATCGTTGCCGATATGACGGAAGGCCGAATGATAAATGATGAAGTTGAGCTGCGGCCAGTCGCGGGCCGCCTTGGCGACATCGCGCACATCAGCGTACGGGGCCAGCGCCGGAAACC
>CAZNTI010000373.1:0-2685 GCA_964575885.1 uncultured Terricaulis sp. | reverse complement strand
TCAGGGAATGAGGATTGGGACCGACCAAGGCGACGCCCGCATCTTGTACAGGATGACGGGGTCGCCCGTGCGCTATCCTCAATCCCCACGCACTCGCCGCGCCTGGCTGGCGCGGATCGCGCCAGCGTTTATCCTGCCCTCGAAACGAATCGAGGGCCCATGACCACCCGCATCGACGAAATTGAAGCTGGCGTCTTCCGCATCGCCACCGACATCGCCGCGCCCGATGGCGGGTTTTCCTTCAACCAGTATCTGATCGCCGGCGATGAGCCGCTGCTGTGGCACACCGGCCCGCGCCGGCTGTTCGAGCCCACCCGCGCGGCGATCGCGCGCGTGCTCGATCCAGCGGCCCTGCGCTGGATCGGTTTTGCCCATGTCGAGGCCGACGAAATGGGCGCGCTGAACGAGCTTTTGGCCATCGCCCCGCACGCACAGCCGGTGTGCGGGCGGGTGGCGGCGATGGTTTCGGTCGCCGATCTCGCCGACAGGCCGCCCTTGGCGCTGGCCGACGGCGAGATCCTCGACATCGGCGCCGCGCGCCTGCGCTGGATCGACGCGCCGCACGTCCCGCACGGCTGGGAGAACGGCTATCTGTTCGACCAGACCCGCAAGCTCCTGTTCTGCGGCGATCTCTTTACCCAGGCTGGAGTGGGCCACGCGCCGGTGGTCGAGACCGACATTCTTGGTCCCAGCGAGGCGTTCCGCAAAGCCATGGATTATTATGCGCACGCGCCCGACACCGCCGCGCGGCTCACTGCGCTTGCCGAACTGAGGCCCGCGACGCTCGCCTGCATGCATGGCAGCGCCTGGCGCGGCGACGGCGGCGCGTTGCTGCGCGCGTTGGCGTCGCGCATGGGCTAATGCTGGCGCTTTACAGCATGCGCGTCACGCGGGCATCATGCGCGCCTGCACGCCGCTCAGGAGGCTCACATGGCCAAAGGTCAGATGAAATCGAACAAGGAAAAGCGCAAACCAAAGAAGGAAAAGGCGCCCAAAGCCGCGCCCAGCGCCGGCAATGTCGGCTCCGGCGGCAAGCGCTAAAGCGACCCTCAGATCGGCATGCGCAGGATTTCCTGATACGCCTGGATCACCTGGTCGCGCACCGCCATCACGGTCTGCAGCTGGGTCTCGGCTGCAGCGATCGCGGTGACGACGTCCACGATGTCGCCGCGGCCCGCCGCGACCGCGAGCGATTGCTGCTCGGCGATGGCGGCGCTTTGCCCGGCTTGGCGGATCGCCTCCTGCACCAGGCCGCCGAAATCGGCCTGGTCGGCGCCCTGTGTGCGTCCGCCGCCGTTCTGAAGCGCCTGCGCGGCCTGCTGGTAGGCGCGCGCGGCTGAAAGGGGATCGACCGCCATGATGATTATCTCCGCAGCAGGTCGAGCGCGCGCGTCGTCATCGTGCGCGCGGCCTCGATCATATTGAGATTGGCTTCGTAGGCGCGGGTGGCTTCGCGCAAATCCATCATCTCCACCAGCGTGTCGACGTTCGGCAGCCGCACGTAGCCCTCGGCATCCGCCGCCGGGTGGCTTGGATTATACTCGCGGCGGAACTCGCTCATGTCGTAGGTCGCCCCGCGCACCCGCACGCCTTGCGCGCCGGTGGAGAGGGTGGTGGTTTCCATCAGCGGAATCCGGCGCCGGAACGGCTCTTCCTGCGGCGTTGCGCCGGTGGAATTCGAATTGGCGACGTTTTCGGCCGCAACGCGCATGCGCACGGTTTGGGCGCGCATGCCGGAGGCCGCCGCCGACATGGCGGCCTGAATGTCGGTCATGGATTATCTCCCGGGCGGGCGCGAGGCCATGCGCACGAGCTCCAAGCCTTTTTGGTAGAGCGCGATGCCGGTCTCGAAATTGAGGCGGGTTTCGGCCGCGCGCGCCATCTGCTCTTCGAGCACGACCGCGTTGCCGTCGATGGTGGTTTCACTGTCGTCGCGGGTGATGACCCGCACGTCGGGCGCAGCCCCGCCAGCGGGCATGTGCATGGCGTTGGTGCGGCTCATGATCAGCCCGCCGCCGCCGGCGCTCGATGTCAGCATCCGCTCGAAGCCGGCGGTGTCGAGATCGCGGGGCCGGTATCCCGGCGTCGTGGCGTTGGCGATGTTTTCCGCAATCAGGCGCTGGCGCTCGCTCAATTGATCGAGCCGGGCGCGCAACAATCCGAAGAAGGGGGAATTGGCGAGGTCCAAAATTGCCGACTCACGATGCTGCAAACTTTGCCTAGTGGACCCGCGCATGGTTAAGCGGCGCTTAAACGCAGGCGGCGGCGTTTACTTCTCATTTACCAAACCGGTGGAGCCACGACGCATCACTCCAGAACGGAGGCGGCGATGGCTTGGGTTGATTGGGCGCGCGCGGTTGCAGCGTTGGCTGTGACGTTGGCGCTGATTGCGGGCGCAGCTTACGCGGCGCGCCGGCTGGGCATGCTGCAGGTCGGCGCGCAGACGCCGCGGCGTCTCACGGTCAGCGAAAGCCTCATGCTCGATCCGCGCCGCCGTCTGGTGCTGGTGCGACTCGATGGGCGCGAACACTTGCTGCTGCTCTCGCCGGCCGGCGACGTGGTGGTGACCGAAATCGACGCCAAGCAAGAGGAGGCGCCGTCGTGAAGCCAACGCTGATGCTGGCCGTGTTTGCCGCGCTGGCGCTGCTGGGGGCGGGCGATGCTTACGCGCAGGATGCCGAGCCT
>CAZNTI010000372.1:0-2711 GCA_964575885.1 uncultured Terricaulis sp. | reverse complement strand
CCTGCGGCGTCGGTGGCTTCGTAGGTGATGGTGGTGAGGCCGAGCGGGAAGGCGGCGCCTGAGGCAAGTCCCGTGACCAGCACCGGCGCGAGAGCGCCGTCGGAATCATCTGTTGCAGTGACGCTGTAGGTGACGATGGCGCTCGCTTGGCCGGGATCCGAGGTGACATTGATGTCGCCCGGCGCGCTGATCACCGGCGCGACCGGGTCGATCCCGACTTGAAATTCAGCAGCACTGAGATTGGGATTGCCAGCAAGATCGACATACTCGCCGGTCTGGATGGTAGCGACGAGCGGGCCCGAGGTCGTGCGTGTCGGCGTGATCGTGACGGTGTAAGCTGTTCCGCCGCCCGCCAGATTGGAAGCATCACCGCCAAACACAGTCAGATCGCCGAGCGTCAGCCCGTCGATCGACTCGGAGAACGTCAGATCCAGGGTGAACGGCCCGTTCTGAACTGTGGTGGGCCCCGTCAGCGCTGCTGTCGGGGGCGTGATGTCGGCGTCGACCGAGTAAGAGGTCGCGCTGGGGTTGGTGTTTCCGGCGCCGTCCTGATACGCGCCCACCGGGACGAGCAGGGTCACGAGGCCGTCGGCGCTTGGGGTAATCGTTGCGCTGAAGCTCGCGCCGGCGCCACTGAAGCCCGACACTGTGGCGTTGCCGAGCGCTAAGTCGCCAGCGTCGAAGCCAACGACATCTTCGGAAAACGCAAAGCTGACCGTAAACGGTCCGGTGACCCGCGGCGAGGGCGCGGTGAGAACGAGTGTGGGCGCCTCAATATCGACCAACACCTCGAACTCCGAGGGGGTAGTATTGGGGTTGCCTGCGAGATCGACGTAATCGCCTGCCTGCACATTCACGATCAGCGGCCCAGGCGTCAGCCGGGTCGGCGTTATCGTCACCGAGTAGGACGCGCCACCGCCGGCGAGATTGGATGCGTTGCCGCCGAAAACCGTGAAGTCGCCGAGCGCGAACCCATCCACGGGCTCCGAGAAGGCGAGATCGAGCGTGAACGGTCCGTTTTGGACCGTTGTGGGCCCATCCATGTCAAGGGTGGGCGGGGTGGTGTCGGGAAGTGATTGCGCAACGGCATTGGACGCGCCCACGCCCAAGAGTGCTGTCGCCAACGCAAGTCGCCGCCGCATACTCGGCTTGCGCGTGTCATGCCCAGATGGCTGCTGTTTCGACATTTCCGCCCCCTTGGGGGCGCGAAACTCGTTGGCGACGCACCCCCGCGCGTTCACCCCAATATGTGGAAAACTTTAGCCAGCGGTCGCCTGTTAGTAAAGCGTTAGTAATTTGGGAATAACGCGCGCCCGAGGCGATGCTGATTCTCCTCAACTAATTTCGACGCGCCTGCGGTTGGACGCCAAACCCGCGCTCCAGGCGGCCTTCCAGCGCGGTGGAAACACAAGGTGTACCGTGGAGCGCTGACCGGCGTGTGGCCGCCTCAGCGCCACAGCGCCGGCAGCGTCAGCGACAGCTCCGGTACGAACGTCACGAGCAGCAGCACCACTATGGCTGCGCCGTAGAACGGCCAGATCGAGCGCATAGCTTCCGCGATGCTGATCCGCCCTATGGCTGCGCCGACGAACAACACCGAGCCGACCGGGGGCGTGATCAGGCCGATGCCGGCGGCCAGCACCAGAATGACGCCAAAATGTAGCGGCTCCACCCCATAGGCGCGCGCTACCGGGAGAAAGATCGGCGTGCAGATGATGATCATGGGCGCTAGATCCATGAACGTGCCAAGGATCAGCAGCAGCACCAGCATAAGCGCCAGCGCGACGTGCTTTTCCTGCGTCAGCGCCTGCAGCGCGTCCACCGCCATGCCGGGGATTTGCAGATAGGCCATCAGCCACCCGAAAGCGCCGGCCGCGCCGATGACGAACAGCACCACCCCGCTCGATTGCACCGCATGTGTCACGGCGCGCTTAAACCCTCCCCAGGGCAGTGTGCGGAAAACGATCGCGGTAACCAGTAGCGCGTACATGACGGCGATGGCGCCGCTTTCGATGGCGGTGAAGATGCCGGCCCGGATGCCGCCGAAGATCACGAAGATCAGCAGCAGCCCGGGGATCGCTGAGACCAGCCGCACGCCCACAGCGCCAAAACCGGGGAAGGCCTCGGTCGGATAGCCGCGCGCGCGCGCCAGCAGATACGCCGCCACCATGACCCCAAGCGCGAGCAACAACGCCGGCACGATCCCGGCCGCGAACAGGTCGGCGATGGAAACGCCCCCGCCTGCGATCGCGGAAAACAGGATCAGATTGTGCGATGGCGGCAACAGCAGCGCCACCAGCGCCGCCGAGATGGTTACGTCCACAGCATAATCCTTGCTGAAGCCGCGCTTCTCCATCTGCGGTATCACCGTCGAGCCGATCGCCGAGACATCCGCGAGCGCCGAACCCGAGACGCCGCCGAACAGGGTCGACGCCACCACGCTGACTTGCCCGAGCCCACCGCGCAAATGGCCCACGAGCGCCGATGCAAGCGCGATCAGCCGCTCCGATATGCCGCCGCGCAACATCAGCTCACCGGTAAAGATGAACAGCGGTATGGCCAGCAGCGACACCTTGTTGAAGCCCGCAGAGACCTGCTGCACGACCACCACCGGGGGCAGGCCCAGATAGAGCACGGTGGCCAGGGTTGCCGCCGCGATCGAGAACGCCACCGGCACGCCGATGATCAGCAGCAGCGCGAAAACCCCGAAC
>CAZNTI010000371.1:0-2718 GCA_964575885.1 uncultured Terricaulis sp. | reverse complement strand
GATCGGTGGCGCCCTCCAGCAGCAGCGCCCGGATCGCCTCGGCGCCGGGCGCGCCGCCTGGTTCGCGGGTGGCGAGCACGTCGCGGCCGGACGCAGTCAGCGCCGCTGCGAGCGCCTGCGCCAATGTCGATTTACCGGCGCCTTCGCCGCCTTCGAGGGTGATGAATCGACCACGCGCCATACACCCTATCAAGGGCCGAACAGCGTGAGCCGCAACCCCTCCCAAGCACGCGCAATCGGATTGGCGCGCCCGATCCGGCGTTCCGCAACTAGGGGAAACTCGCGCCGCGCAAAGCCCGGACCTTCGACCACCAGGTGCGCGACCACCGCACCATCGGCGATGGGCGCCTGCAGCGGTCCGGCATACACAATACGCGCGCTGAGCCCCGACAGAACGCTTCTGGGACCGCCAACGGCGATCTCGCTCTGTGCAAGCAATGTCACCCGCGCGCGCGAACCCAGCCGCACCTGGGCCTCGCCGACCGCCTCGCCGGGCGCCGCGATGCGGCGCGCTGCGAAATCGTTGAATGCGGCGCGCATGATGCGCAAACCCTCTTCGCGCCGCGCCGCCATCGTGGCGAGGCCGTTGAAAGCGATGATACGCCGACGGCCTTCGAGCACCGCGGAGCCCACCAAACCGTAACCGGAGGCGTCGGTTTGGCCGGTCTTGACGCCGTCGGCGCCGGGGAAAGCGCCTAATAGCGGGTTGCGATTGCGCTGCGTCCGGTTGTTGTAGGTGAATTCGGTCTGCGAATAAATGTCGTACAACTCCGGATAAGTCACCATGAGATGGCGTGCGAGGCGCGCCAGATCGGCGGCGCTGATGACGTGATCGGGATCAGGCAGGCCGGTGGCGTTGCGGAAGCGGGCGCTGCGCAGACCAAGCGCTTGCGCCCGTCGGTTCATTTCCACCACAAACGCTTCTTCCGATCCGAACAGGCCCTCCGCCAGCGTGATGCACGCGTCGTTGGCGGAGACGATGATCACGCCGCGCAGCAGGTCGCGCACCCGCACCTGCGCGTCGATCGGCAAAAACATGTGCGAGCCGTCGGAGACGGCGCCATGGCGCCAGGCGCGTTCGCTGACCGTGAACTGGGTGTCCATGCTGGCGCGACCGGCGCGCAATTGCTCGGCGACCACCAGCACCGTCATCAGTTTCGACATCGACGCCGGGGGCATCGGCTCTTCACAATTGTCGCAGTAGAGCAGGATGCCGGTGTCGCCGTCCATGACGGCAAGGTGCTGGGCGCTGGTTTGGAAACCGCCAGGGCTTTGCGCATGCGCGGGCGCCGCCAGCCCCAGAACCGCCGCCAGGGCGAGGCCGAGAACCGGCTTTCGGGGTTCGAATCGCTTGACGCTCATCATCTCAGTTGATCACACGGCCTGGACCGGATTGCGTCAACACGCGGGCTGGATCAGCGCATCGCGACGATGGCATCGCCAAATCCGAGATCGGCCAAGGCGCGGCGCGCGGTCTCCGCATCCGGCGCGTCGGCGAACGGGCCGACCCGGACCCGGAACAATTCGCCGCGTGGGGTCTGGCGGACATCGACGCTTGCCGGTCCCGCGGCGCCGGCGGCGTCGCGTACGCGTTGCGCATTGCTCAAGTCTGAGAAGGCGCCGACCTGAACGTAGACGCCGCCCTCGGCGCGCGCCGGCGGCGCGCTGGGGCGTGGCGTTGCCAGCGCGGGTTGGTCCGCGGAAGCGGGCAAGAGCGAAACCGGCCCCTCCTCGCTGTGCGGCTCGTGCTCGGGGGCTGCGGCGTTCGGCGTGGAAACAGGCGCGCCGCTGGCGTCGACCCGTCGCGGCGCTGGTCCGAGATAGCGGACGTGGACGCGGGCATGGCCTTGCTCTTCAAAGCCAAGCACCTCGGCGCTGCGGCGCGACAGATCGATCAGCCGTTCGCCGACGAACGGGCCGCGGTCATTGACGCGCACGATCACCTCGCGCCCGTTTTCCAAATTGGTGACTTGCACGAGGCTCTGGAGCGGCAAGGTGGGGTGGGCGGCGGTCAGCGCCTCCTGATCGAAGACCTCGCCGCTGGCGGTTGCGCGGCCATGAAACGTCGGGCCATACCAGGACGCCGTGCCGGTCTCGGCATAGCCGGGCTCGGGCGTGGGCACATACCAGCGGCCATTGGCCTGGTAGGGCGGCCCTACCCGCTCTTGTTCCAGCCACTGCGGCCGGTCCCCGGCCTGCGACACAGCCGGCGCTGCGGAGGCCTGAACAGGTTGGCTGCGTGCGCCGGCGCGACGCAGGTCGATGGCGGCGCCTGCGGCTTGGCGTGAGCGATTACCGTATCCGTACGAAGTCTCGCCGCCCCCGGCGAGCGTCTGGGGCGCCGGACTTGGCTCGGTTTGGCCGGCATAGACGATCGGCGCTGGGTCGGCGGCCGCGTGGCCGAACCAGCACGACATCACCGCCAGGCAGACGAAGAAGCGCGAGTAGCGAAGAGGCATCTTTGTGGATCCAAACGCAGAGCAGCAAACCGGCGAACGCGTTCTATCTCCACGCCTCTTTAGGCGGCGTAAGGATTTATCGTTTTTTCAGTTTAATCAATAATATGCGCTAACCACTGCGGAAATCCGCTTGCGTCGCGGCTGCGGCTGCGGCTCAAAGCGCATCCCCGGATGGGTGGCCGAGTGGTTTAAGGCAGCGGTCTTGAAAACCGCCGTGGGTGCAAGCCCACCGTGGGTTCGAATCCCACCCCATCCGCCA
>CAZNTI010000370.1:0-2724 GCA_964575885.1 uncultured Terricaulis sp. | reverse complement strand
CTGCCGCATTGATGGTTTGTCGGTGCACCATAAACCTCCCGCACAACAGACGAGGCCAGATTACACCTAGCCTGGCGCCGGTCGGATAAGTCTGACTCTATCCCCGCATTTTTCGGCCTTGCCGCCGCGCTCAGGGCGGTGCGGCCGGCGCGCTCTGCCCTGCGGGGCCGGCGTCGTTGCGCGCCTCGGTTTGCGTGGCGCCAGCGCCCCCGCCCGTTTCCGGCGCCGGCGCCTGCCGATCCGGGAGCGGCTCAAAGATGCGACGCAGGATGCCGGGCGTCAGCGCCGAGACCGGATTGACGCCCACCCGCGGCGATCCCGCCGGGCCGTTGATCGAGTAGGTCATGCCGAATACGCCCTCGCCGCGCCGCGACACGATCAGATTCCCAAGCACCGGTATTTCGCCGAGCATCGACAAGTTCAGCCGCGGCGACGGCGCCACCACCCCGTCGATGTCGAGGTCGTCGCGCTCTAGATTGTAGCTGCCGGCGCCGGTGAGCCCCAACGACGGCCCGGTCATGCGCCCTTCGGTGAAGGTCAGCCGCTCATTGGCGTAGACCATCTGCGCGTCGAGGCGCGAAAATCCGATGCCGTCGCCGTTGAGCATCTCCACCAGTCCGGTAAGCGAGCCGGCGGAGGAGAGCAGCCGCGCCATCGCCGGCAACCGCACCACCTCGAAATTGCGCATCTCGACAGCGAAGCGCGCGGTGCTGGGCGGGCCGGTGCGCCAAGCGCCGTCCGCGGTCGCCACCCCGCCGACGACATTGTCCGAGCCGGTCAACGCGGCGACCGCAAAGCCTGCGTCCTCCGAGCGGAAGCGCAAGCGCCCCTGCGGCTCGCCCAGCGCAAGCGAAAATGCGCCGCCGCTCGGCGCGCGGCCATCGGCGGTCAGGCGCGCCAGCGCGCCGCGATGGGTGGTCAGTTCAACGCGCGCATCGCCGAGCGCCGCGCCGCTGCGCATCAGCAGCCGCTCCACCGCAATGCGCGCCCGCAGCGGCGCCGGTTCGCGCGCCGCCGCGCCGGAAACCGAAGCTTGCGCAGGTTCGCCGCCGTCCATGAACGGGGCGGCGTCAAACAGCGCCCCGGCGACCGCAACATCGAGCCCGCCATCGGCGGCGCGCGTGGCGGTGAAGCGGGCATTGGAGCGCCCCTCGATAACCAGACGCGGCAGGTTTACCTCCACGATCTGATCGTTAGGACCAAGCCGCATGCGCCCCTGCGCAAACAGGCCGGCGCCGCGTGCGTCGATAGCGTTGAACATCAAGCCGCCGTCGCGCTGGCGCTCGACTGTGAACGACGCGGTCGCCGCTTCGCCGGCGCGCTTGGTCCAGAACGCCCAGGGCGTTTCCACCGCCGCGCGTTCCAGGTCGAGATCGATGCGCGCGTTCTCGACGTCGAAACCGCGGCCTTCGCCGCTGACGGTCACGCCGAGCCGGCCTTGCGCAAAACGCGCCACCGGATAGCCGAGACGCTCAAGGTCGTCAGCGTCGAAATCGCCGGATATCTGATACGCCGACGAGGCGCCGCTGCGCACGCCGATGCGCTCGGTCCAGCGCACCTCGCTGAGCGCGGAGCCGCCGGCGCGGATAGGGCCATGGATGGTAATCGCACGCTGATCGCCGCGCACCTGTAATTGGCCCTGCGAAAGCGCCACCTGCCGCGTCGCCATGGCGCCGGAGAAATCGCGAATGCCGCCGTCGACGCTGAAGCGCCAGGCTTCGAATGCGACATCGCTCAGCATCGGCCGCTGGATGCGCAGCGTAAGCGCCGCCCGGCCCTGAACGCTCTGCACGTCGATCGGCAAGCGCTCGCCCAGCGACAGCGGCTCCTGCAACAGCACCTGCAGCACGTTGCGGGCGTCGCCCTCGACGCGCGCCGAGATCGTCGCCATCGCGCCTTTGGGCTTCAGGCGCGGAATCTCGACGACACCGTTGCTGAGCACAAGGCCGTTCAGGCGCGCCTGCGGGATGGTCATGTCAAAGCGATTGCCGCGCAGCACCGCAGAGCCGCGCCCGGCCGTAACCGGCGACATCGTGGTGATGAAGCGCATTTCGCCGCCGGTGACGTTGAAACGGATGTCCATAGCTTCGTCGCGCAGCACGCCGGCGGCGATGTCGGTAGGCTGGATATCGAGGCGCACCACCCCGTCGCTCACCACACCTGCGGTCAGCGAGCGGGCGAGATAATCGCGCGCACCTTCGGCCAGGCCGATCGGCCACATCCGCATCAGTTCGGGTGCGGTGATGGTTCCTGCGACGCGGGCGTCGAGTTCAACGCCCGGGCGCAGCGCCGGATCGTCGCCCACCGGCACCCAGTACAGCCGTCCGGCGGCGCTCAGCGTAGCTGCGCCGGTCTGCGCCGTAAGCTGGGTGAACCTGACCTCACGCTCGGAGGCCGAGATCGCGCCCACCGCGCGCACGTTGGCGAAGGATACCGGCGCCGTGAACGTGCCCGGCACCGCCAGGCGGAGCGCCGGCAGCGAGATGTCGAACGCCGCCGGCTGGTTGGGGGTTGCGTGGAGGATCGCCGAGACGTTGTGCACCCGCACCTCGCCGTCGATGCGGGTGCGATCCCCGGCCAGATCGAGCGCATCGATGACCAGTTCGTCGGTTTCGATGTCGTAGCGGCCATGGAAGCGTCCGCCTTCGAGCGAGAGCCGCCCGGCCGGGGTGTCGGCGGCGCCGGGGCCGAGTTCGATCTCGCCGTCGAAACGGCTGACGCCGC
>CAZNTI010000369.1:0-2727 GCA_964575885.1 uncultured Terricaulis sp. | reverse complement strand
GCCGTGTCGCCGAGGTGCACCAGGAAGCCGGCTACGTGCCGGAGCGCTTCACCATCGAGGAGTTCGCCCAGGCGCTGCGCGCCATCGGCGAGCCGATCTTCGGCAAGACCGCCGACGGCATCTCGATGAGCCGCCTGCTGCTGCAATTGTTCGACGTCAGCCACATGTTCGGCATGCATTTGCGCCCCGAGTTGGTGCTGCTGCAGAAAACCATGGTGCAGGTCGAGGGCGTGGCGCGCGCGCTCGACGAAAAGCACGACATGTGGGCGGCGTCGCGCCCGATCGTGGAGCGCTGGGTCAAACGCGAACTGAGCGCCGACGCCGTGACCCGGCGCGCCGTGGACGAGGCCGGCGCAGCGCTCGCCGCCATGCGGCGCTTGCCGAAAACGCTGGCGGCGCTGGAGGCTGCGGCGCACAAGGTGAGCGCCGAGGCCCCCCGCGAGGAACGCAAATGGTATCAGCTGCCGGCGTTCTGGATTGGGCTGCTGGCCGGGGCGGTGATCGCGCTGGTGCTGACCTCCGGGGCGCGCAAGCCTTCGCCGCCGCCGGCCCCGCAGGTCGCCGCGCCGGTCGTTGCGCCGGAAGCGGCGCCGCCGCGGCCCGCCACGCCGGGCGCCGCCACTGCGATTATCCCGCCGGCGGTGCGCCAGGCGCAGGACGCTGCGCGCGAAGCCGCCCCCGAAGCGGACGCGCCGGTCACCCAGGAGAGCCCGGCGACGCCGTGATGGTAACTGCGCCGTTCACGGCAATTGCTCACAAATTCTGAACGCGCGCACGTTAGGCTTTCGGTTCAGCAGCGAGGGCGACCCCACATGTTTGGAATGTTCAAGCGCAAACCGGATCCGCGTCCCATGCTCACCGTGCACCTGAATGCACGGCTGCAGCCGGTGCATCGCGGTGAGATGTTCGAAGACCCGCTGGATCGGTGGCTGCGCGAAAACGACCTTGGCGAAGTGGTGGGCGGCGGCACCGCGTTCACGCCCGAGACCGGCGTGCTGAGCTGCGATCTGGAGGTTTGCGTCAACGCGCTCGATGACGCGACCCTCGATGCGCTGGCGGCGCGGCTTGCGGCGATGGGCGCACCTACAGGCTCAAAGCTTATCCTTGACGGCGTCGAGGCGCGCATGGTGGGCGCAGCCGAAGGTCTGGCGCTGCACCTGAACGGCACGGAACTCCCCGACGAGGTGTACGAAACCTGCGGCGCCGACGAGCTGATCGACATGCTTGAAGCAGCGCTCGGCGAGCGCGGCCGCTTCATGAGCCATCATGACGGCGCCTACGAAACCAGCCTCTATCTCTACGGCCCTTCCTACGATGACATGGCGGCGGCCATCGCGCCGGTGCTGGCAAGCTACCCGCTGTGCCAAAAAGCCCGCCTGGAGAAGATCACCTGACGCAGGCGCGCGGCGGCGGAGGCCGATTGCCGGCCTGCGCCGCCCGGCTTATTTATGCCGTGAAAGCGAGCTGCCGATGTCCTCCCCTGCGTCCAAGCGCGTGCTGCTCATCATTGGCGGCGGCATCGCCGCCTATAAGAGCCTGGAGCTGATCCGGCGCCTGCGTGAGCGCGGCGTCGGCGTGCGCGTGGTGATGAGCGAGGCGGCGCAACGTTTCGTCACCCCGCTGGCGGCGGGATCGCTGGCCGGCGAGCGCGTATTCACTGACCTGTTCGACCAGGCCCAGGAATTCGATGTCGGCCACATCCGCTTGGCGCGCGAGTGCGACCTCATCATCGTGGCCCCAGCAACCGCCGACATGATGGCCAAGGCCGTGCACGGCCTTGCCAACGACCTGGCCTCGGCGGTGCTGCTGGCCACCGACAAGCCGGTGCTGATGGCGCCAGCCATGAACCCGTTTATGTGGTCGAACCCCGCCACACAGCGCAATTTCGCGGCGCTGCAGGGCGACAAAGTGCATTTCATCGGCCCCAACGAGGGCGAGATGGCCGAGCGCGGCGAGCGCGGCGTCGGCCGCATGGCCGAGCCCGAGGCGATCCGCGACGCCGCCCTCGCCCTGCTCGTCGACGGGCCGCTCAAGGGCAGGCGCGCCATCGTCACCGCCGGCCCAACGCTGGAAGCCATCGACCCAGTGCGTTTCCTCTCCAACCGCTCCAGCGGCAAGCAAGGCTACGCTATCGCTGCGGCGCTGGCCGAGCTTGGGGCCGAAGTGACCTTGGTGTCGGGCCCGACCGGACTTGCCGGTCCGCGCGGCGTCGCGCTTGTGCGGGTCGAAAGCGCGCGCGACATGCTCGACGCCTGCGAGCGTGCGCTGCCGGCTGACGTGGCGGTTGCGGTGGCCGCGGTTGCGGACTGGCGACCGAGCCAGTTCACCGGCAAGAAAATCAAGAAGGATGCGGCCGGCATTCCGGCGATCACGCTGGTGGAAAACCCCGACGTCCTGGCGACACTGTCGAAGCCCGGGCGCAACCGCCCCAAGCTGGTGGTGGGCTTCGCCGCCGAGACCGAGAAGGTCGAGGAGCACGCGCGCGCCAAGATCGCCAAGAAAGGCTGCGATTGGATCGTCGCCAACGACGTCTCCGGCGATGTCATGGGCGGCGCCGAAAACGAGGTGATGCTGATCACCAAGGACGGCGTCGAGCCCTGGCCGCGTATGCCCAAGGACGCGGTGGCGCGCGAGTTGGCGGCGCGCATTGCGACGGCCCTCAACGCCAAAGCGCCGCGCCGGAAATAGCCGGCCCCTTGGGCCCATTGACGCTGCCGCGGCCATGCT
>CAZNTI010000368.1:0-2729 GCA_964575885.1 uncultured Terricaulis sp. | reverse complement strand
CCTGATCGCGGCGCGGCTCTGGGCGTGCGCCGCCGCGGGCCCGACGCGGCGCCTCGCGATATACCTCCTCGACCGCCGTGCGGGCTTCGACGGCCGCAGCGCGCGCCGCTTCGGCGGCTTCGCGCAGGCGATCGAGCGCGGTCCCGGCTTCGTGTTCGACAGCGCCGGCTTCCTCGCGGATGAGTTCGGCGGCGCGGCGCGCATCCTCGACCGCGCGCGCTGTGGCTTCGCGCACGGCGCCGGCGGTGGAATTGGCGGCGAGCGCGGCCGCGTCGGCGGACTGGCGCGCGGAATCGGTAAGCCCGGAAGCCTTGGTCAGCACGTCGAGCGCGTTGGAGAGGGCGTTTTCGAGACGCAGCGCGGAATCGGCGCTCGATTGCGCGGCGGTGGAGAGGCCCTGGGTGCGGTCGTTGATGAGCGCTGCAGCGGCCCCGAATGAGGTCAGGCGATGGTCGAGCGCCTGGTCGGCTGCGCGCACCTCAAGCTCGGCCTGCCGCGCGGCCTCCGAGATCAATTGCGTGTGGCGTGAAATCGAACCGCCGATGGTCTGGGCCTGAGCGTTCAACTCGCGCGAGATCTTCAGCAATTCCTCGCGCTCGCGCTCCATGCCGGAAATCATCTGGTTGGCGCCGGCCTTGGCCTGGTCGGTCATGTCCTCGACCGCGGCGGCCTGGCGGGCAATCTGGCCCTCGACCTCGCGCAGGCGCGCGAGCGTGTGTTCAAGCGCATGGTCGAGCTGGGAGATTTCGCCGCGCACGGTGGCGGCGAGCTGGCGGGCGGCCTCGTCGGCGCTGCGTTCGGGGTTCATGAGCCTGTCGGCGGCGTCGGCCAGCCGGCGCGCCTCAACGCGGGCGCGGGCGCTGTCGCGCGCCGCCAGGCCGGAAAAGACCGTCATCATCGCCGGCAAGGCGATCGCGGCGGCGACCGCGGCCCATTCGGCGGTGGACAAGCTGCTGACGTTGGCGGGGCCGATCACCGCCAGGGCGACCACGGAGGCGCCGACGACCCACAACAGACCCAGACCCAGCGCCAATCTGCCGATCAGCGCGCCCGGTTCCGATGGTCGGGGCGGGCTCTCGCCGCCCGGATCGGTCATTGCCATTGCGCCCGTCTCCATCCACCCAAAGGCGCGTGTAGCGCACGCGCAACATCGGTCAACGGAAAACGAAACAAGTGGGGCCTTTCAAGGGCGAACCGCACTGCTCGCGAAAACGCGATCCAACCTGATCCGAAATGGACGGGTCTTAACGCTCGCCTTGGGTCCGGCAGGATTCGCCGGCGCAGCCCTCGGCGCTGCGCGTCGACTCGATCGACACACCGACCCAGGCCAGTGCAATGGCGATAACGGTGTCGCGGATCGCAATAAGGATGGCGATCATGGCCCTCTGTCCCGTGCTACGAACGCTACATGCGCTGTTCGCAGCGCACACACAAGCGCACGGGTGCGAAGCTTTGGTTAAAAAGCCGAAGTGTTGGTTACGCAGCGGCTTTGGCGCTTGCGCCGGCGGCGATGGCCGGCTACTTCCAATGTGATGTTACAACATAACGTCCGGCCGGCGCCCGCCGCGCGCCAGCGCGCCCACCTGGTGCACGCCGCAATGGTGGGGCTGCACACGCTCTGTTGCGGGCTGCCGGCGCTGGGGTTGATCGCGGTTGCCCTCTCGGGGGCGGCTTCCGGCGTGACCTTGTTCGCCAACTCTATGGAATCATTGCACTTTGTGCTCCATACCTATGAGGGTTGGATTCTTGGCGCCTCGGCGGTGCTGGTGCTTGGCGGGGGGGTGCTGGAGGCGCTGGCGCGGCGCGGCGCGCACGCCCACGGCTTTCCGTGGCTGTTTGCACTCTCGGTAGCGTGCTTCCTGGTTAACGTGGCGGTTATCTTCGCCCACCGCGGCTAGCGCTTCGGCTTCAGCAGGTGCAGCGCCAGCGCCCGGAAACGGCCGACTGCGCCGGCGCGCTCGCCCGATAGCGCCTGATCCAGAGCCATCCCCTCCAGCGCCGCAAGCAACATGGCCGCGGCGTCGTCGGGCGACAGCGCCGGATAAACCGCACCCGCCGCCTGAGCGCGGGCGATGGCGGCGGCCATGCGGGCGCGTGCGATCCGGGTGCGCTCGGTCAGCGCCTTGGCCAGCGGGGGGTCGCGCAGCGCTTCGGCCCAGATGTCGGCGGTCAGAGCCGCGTCGCCGCGCTCGAACACCGCACACGCCAGCTCCGCCAGCCCCTGCATCAGCCCTTCGACATCGTGCAGGCGATCGAGCATGGCCTCGGCCTGAGCGCGGGCGTCGAGGGCGATGGCGGCGACGATGTCGGCCTTCGAGCCGAAATAGCGATAGAGCGCGCCGGGGCTGACGCGGGCCTCGGCGCAGATCTCCTCGATCGTGGTCTGGCGGAAGCCGCGATGCTGAAAGCAGGCGCGGGCGGCGTCCAGAATCTGGGCGCGGCGGCGGGCGGGAAGCTCGGGATCGGCGAGGCGGGGCATGAGAATCGCCCATGAGCATAGACCCCCGGCGCACGCCGCGTGCGCCGTTCAGCGCAAATTTACCAGCGGCTGGCAGCGTTCGCCGCGAGAGAGGAAGGCGACGGCATGCTGCTGCATTCAGGGCCGGGGGCGCTAGCAAGCGCAGCCGCTGCACGCCGGCGCGAAGCGCCAGCCGCGGTTGCGCTGGCGATCCTCACCGGGGGCCTGGTGGCGGCGATCACCGATAAGGCCGGGGCGATCGCCTGGGCGG
>CAZNTI010000367.1:0-2730 GCA_964575885.1 uncultured Terricaulis sp. | reverse complement strand
AGGCGCCTCGCCCGTGTCCATCATCTTGGCGAACACGTCCTTGGCGATCTTGCCATTGATGGTGCCGTCCTTGATGAGACCGACGAGCGCGCCGAGATCGGCGGCGCTCACCGGGCTTTGCGCAAGCTCAAGCCCGCGCTTGTTCAAAGCGGCGAACAATTCCTGGGTCACCCAGTTTGCGGCGAGCTTGGAATCGCGGCCGGCGGCGACGGCTTCGAAATAGGCCGCCGCTTCGCTGTCGCCGGCGAGCACGCGGGCGTCGTACGGCGTGAGGCCGTATTCCTCCACGAAGCGCTTTTTCTTAGCGTCGGGCAATTCCGGCAGCGAAGCGCGTATCGCATCGATCCAGGCTTTTTCAAGCACCAACGGCAACAGATCAGGGTCCGGGAAATAGCGATAATCGTGGGCGTCCTCCTTCGAGCGCATGGTGCGGGTCTCGCCGGTGTCGGCGTTGAAAAGCCGCGTCTCCTGATCGATCGAACCGCCGCCCTCAAGGATCTCGATCTGGCGGCGCGCTTCATACTCGACCGCCTGCATCATAAAGCGGGTCGAGTTGATATTCTTGATTTCGCAGCGCGTGCCGAAGCCGTCTCCGGGCTTGCGCACCGAAACATTGACGTCGGCGCGCATGGAGCCTTCCTCCATGTTGCCGTCGCAGGTGCCTAGCGCGCGCATGATGGCGCGCAGCATGTTGAAATACGCCGCCGCCTCCTTGCCCGATCGCATGTCCGGGCGCGACACGATCTCCATTAGTGCGACGCCGGCGCGATTGAGATCGACATAGGTTTCGCTGGGCGACAAATCGTGGATCGACTTGCCGGCGTCCTGTTCCAGATGCAGCCGCTCGATCCGGATGGTGATGGCGTCTTCGCCCTCGGGCTCGACCTCGATCTCGCCTTCGCCGACGATCGGATGCTGGTATTGCGAAATCTGGTAGCCCTGCGGCAGGTCGGGGTAGAAATAATTCTTGCGATCGAAACGGCTCGTCAGGTTGATTTGGGCATTCAGGCCGAGGCCGGTGCGGATGGCCTGCTCTACGCAGAACCTGTTGATCACCGGCAGCATGCCAGGCATGGCGGCGTCCACGAGGCTTACGTGCGCGTTGGGATCGCCGCCATAGGCCGCCGAGGCGCCCGAAAACAGCTTGGCCTGGCTGGTGACCTGGGCGTGCACCTCAAGGCCGATAATGATCTCCCACTGCGCCTTGGCGCCGGCGACCAGCTGATCGGGGCGGGCGGAGCGGACGTCGAGTTCGGTCATGCGCTGGATTAGGGGGCGGCGACCGGATTTGTCCAGAGCGCCCCGATGCTCAACTTTACCTTTGCGCAACAATCCCGAACGCGTAGTATCCTACCGTCATGATTGTGTCGCACGCCCACCGATTCATTTTCATCAAGACCGAGAAAACCGCCGGCACGTCGATCGAGATTGCGCTGTCGAAATTCTGCGGGCCAGACGACATCATCACGCCGATCTCGGAAGAGGACGAAGCGCTGCGTCGCGAACTCGGTTATCGCGGGCCGCAGAACTATCTGGCCAAGCCTTGGGAATACGGGCCTCAAGATTGGGTGAGGCTCGCCGTCAAACGCGAGCCCAAAGCCCGCTTCTACAATCACGCGCCGGCAAGCCACATCAAGCCGCGGGTCGGCGACGACATCTGGCGCAGCTATTTCAAGTTCTGCTTCGAACGCAATCCATGGGACCGGCTGATTTCGGCATATTACTGGAAGGGCGGCGACGAGCGCCGTTCGCTGTCGGACTTTATCCAGTCGAACAAAGTTCTGAGCCTCAAGCGCCGCGGCATCGATGCCTACACGATCGACGGCCAGATCGCCGTCGATCGGGTCTGCCGCCACGAAGCGCTGGGCGAAGAGATGGAGGCTGTGCGCCAGCGGCTGGGGCTCCCCGAGCCGCTCAACATCCCGCGCGCCAAATCTCACACCCGCCGCGACAAACGCCACTATCGCGACGTGCTGTCGGAGGCCGACCGCACCCGCATCGCACAGGTGTTTGCGCCTGAGATCGCGCTGATGGGCTACGTTTACTAAACTTAGAGCAGGATGAGTCCGAGCGCGGCGGTCGCAAACGCCGCCGCGGCCAACATGTATCGCACCGGCACACGCATAAGCCGCTCCACACCCTGCTTCGCCTCTCGCCCGCAATCCGCGCGCCGCGCGCCGCCGCGCAAGCGAAAGCAGCCCCGCTCCCGAACGTCGCTGAAGGCGCAAACCTTGCTCCGCCGGGGTCTAGAGGAGAGGAGCGCCGGGGCGCCCATGTTTGGTGAAGAGACTTTCCATCCCGATACGCGAGCGCTGCTGGCGTACGGGCGCGCGCTCGCGGGCGCTGGCGCTGCGCCCAAGAAAGGCGGCGCCGATCAGGTGCTTGAACGGCTCTTCGTGCTCGACCGCACCGGCGACGGGCGACTGCCTATCCGTAGCTTCGGCAAGGAGCTGATCGCCATCTTCGGCGCAGATTTGCGCGAGCACGATTTCCGCCGCTTCTTTCTCGATCCCGATCTGAAACTTATGGAAGCGCTCGTCGGCGCAGCGCTGGCCGCCGGCCAACCCGGCATCGCGCGCGTAACCGCCGAAACCCGCTGCGGGCGCGCGTTGGGCGCTGAAGTATTGATCACGCCCCTCAAGGTTGAGGGCCGCATCGGCCATCGGCTGCTGGGCCTCTTTCAAGCTTTGGGCGGCGAGCCCTTTGTGGCCGGTCGCGCCATCGTGCGGC
>CAZNTI010000366.1:0-2739 GCA_964575885.1 uncultured Terricaulis sp. | reverse complement strand
ACCGCCTTCTTTGGATCGGTCACCACCGGGTGCAGCAAGTGCGGGATGCCCTCATAGACGCTGAGCTCCAGCATCTTGGGATCGATCATGATGAAGCGGCACTCGTCGGGCGTGTGCCTGTACAAGAGCGACAAGATCATGGCGTTGATGCCGACCGACTTGCCCGAGCCGGTGGTGCCGGCGATCAGCAGGTGCGGCATTTTCGTCAGATCGGCGGCGAAGGCGTCGCCCTCGATGGTTTCACCCAGCGCCAGCGGCAGGTCGCCCTGCATGCCCACGAAGGAGGGCGAGTTCAGCAGCGAGCGCAGGAACACGGTTTCGCGCTTGGCGTTCGGGAGTTCGATGCCGATGACGTTGCGGCCGGGAATAACGGCCACGCGCGCGGCGTTGGCGTTCATCGTGCGGGCGATATCGTCGGCCAGCCCGATGACGCGCGCGGACTTGACGCCTGCTGCGGGCTCGAACTCGAACAGCGTCACCACCGGGCCCGGCCGCGCCGACAGCACTTCGCCCTGGACGCCGAAATCGGCGAGCACGCCTTCCAGTTGACGGCTCATCTGATGCAGCGTTTGCGCGTCGGTTTGGGTGGTGCGGGCCTTTGGCGGGGCGAGCACGTCCGTGTCGGGAAGTTCGAACGGCTTGCCGAAGCTCTCGCCGCCGGCGGCCTGATGCTGGCGCTTGGGCGCGCGCGGGGCGGCTTCGCGCTTCTGCGCTTGCGGTTGTGGCGCGGGCGCTTCGCGGCGCTCAGGCGCGCGCGGGGTTTGGGGGGGGCGTGGGCGGGCCAGCTCGGGCGCGGCGATGCGGCGATCCTCGATCGGGCGGGGCGCGGCGGCGGCTTTCTCGTGCACGTATTCCATGGCGCGCTTGGCGGCGCCGCCGGCGTTCTCGGCGGCGCGTCGGGCCGCGTCGGTGGCGGTCTTCACGTCCTGCGGGCGCACCTGGAACGACCAGCCGGTCGCCAGCACGCCGCCAGCGACGCAGACGAGACCGGTCAGCACTTGCGGGAACGGCAGTCCCGGCGCCGAGGCCAAAGCGGCGATCACGCCGGAAATCCAGTCGCCGACGACGCCGCCGAAGCCGGTGGCGAGCGGCCAGCCTTCCGGGGTCGGAACCGTCGCTGCGCCGGCGCCGAGCAGAACCACGCCCAGCATGGCGGTAAGCACGCGGCGCTTGTCGATGCGGGCAACCAGCTGACGGCGGGCGATGCGCAGAGCGCCAGCCGCCAGCAGCGCGGCCATTGCCAGAGGCGCGGCTGCCCCCAGGGTCTGGATGGCTAGATCGGCGACCACCGCGCCGGGCGCGCCGAACAAATTGTGCGTGACGGCGTCGGTGGCGGTGTTGAGGCTTGGATCTTCGGGCGAATAGGTCAGCACCGCGCCCAGGCCATAGGCGCCGATCATCAGCGCGCCCACGGATAGCGTCGCGCGCTTCAACGCCAGCCGCGCAGCGGCGGAACTCGCGACAGGTGGGGGAAGAGCCCCCGCGGAATAGGCTTCGTCGGTCATGGCGTGAGGGGTCGCTTCTGAGCTGCCGCGATATGCGGGCGAATGTTGTCCCTCCCGGTAAATGAGCGATGAAGATTTGTGCGCAAACAGGGTTACCGGCGCATTCATGCGACAGCTAGGAAGCCCCTATTAACAAAGGCAAATTGGTTGAAGTCCACTCGCTGGCCGTCTCCGGCTCTTAGGCTTCCCGGCGCGTGAAAGGCGGCAATTTCAGTCTGAGTTCTGGCCGCCACACGTCCTGCAACTCGTGGAGAAAGCCGCACATTTCACAAAAGTGAAAATCATAAGTCGCCGAAACTTTGCGTTTTCGTGAACAGAAGGCGACTTGTGGACGGCGCACAAAAACGCCGACCACCAGGGAGGCGGCCGGCGTAGGCAGTCTGGTACTTTCTAAGCGACGTGCCCTAGAGCACAGGCCCGCAATAGGGTCAACCAGAACACCAGCCGACGTGGTCGCTTTCCTGCCCATTGGCACCAGATAAGGAAAGGGCTGTGTCATGTTGGCACGGTTTGGTAGAATCCGAGTTGTCTTCAATCCACCACGCTTTCGCATGTGGTGGGCTCAAGAAAACGAGCCGTGGCCGCCGGCCAGAGATCTAGAGGAGCGTGAAGTTCGCTCCCGACAGAAGGAGAAAGGGTCTCCGTTCGAGATTGATCTCCACTAGGATCTTCAGGAGCGGAGCGGCCTGCCTCGCTCCTGGTTTTGTATTCTTCAGGAGCGGGGCGGCCTGCCTCGCTCCTGGTTTTGTCGAGAGTTTAGGAGTGATAAGCCACTTCGCCGTGTTCGGCGTAGTCGGTGCCTTCGGCTTCCACCTCTTGCGTCACCCGCCCGCCGGTGACCAGCCGCGCTATCGTCCACACCACGATGCTGCCGATGGCTGACCAGGCGATCGTCACCAGCACGCCCAGCGTCTGCTTGCCGACTTGCGCCAGCATGCCGGGATATTCCGCAGCCCCGGTGACGTAATTGACGATGCCGGCGCCGCCCAGGGCTGGGCTCACCACGATGCCGGTGCCGATAGCGCCGATGATCCCGCCGACGCCGTGAATCCCGAACACGTCGAGGCTGTCGTCGTAGCCCAGCGCGCTCTTCAGGCTGGAGCAGGCAAACAGGCATGCCGGTCCCGCAACGAGGCCGAGGATCAGCGCCCCAACTGGCCCGGCAAAGCCTGCGGCGGGCGTCACCGCCACCAGCCCCGCCACTGCCCCGGAGGCAAGCCCCAAGAGGCTGGGC
>CAZNTI010000365.1:0-2741 GCA_964575885.1 uncultured Terricaulis sp. | reverse complement strand
CCGGCTTCGGCCTGCTCGAACTCTCGCGGCAGCGCCGCCGCACGGGGGTGCTCGAAGGCACAAGTCACGTGTGCGAACATTGTCAGGGCGCGGGCCGCGTGCGCTCGGTGGAGTCGGCGGCTTTGGCGCTGCTGCGCGCCCTGGACGAAGCCTGCGCCCGGCAGAAGGGCCGGGTGATCGATGCACGCGCACCGACCGCGGTCGCGCTCTATCTGCTCAACGAGAAGCGGGCGACGCTGGCGGATCTGGAGGCGCAATGGCAGGCGCGCGTGCGCATCAGCGCAGCCCCTGGCTTGGGCGCCGGCGAGTTCGAAATCAATGTCGGCGCGGAGGCGATCGCTGAAGGCGCCGACATCGAGGCCGAAGCGCCGCCGTCGCGGGGACGCCGCGCCGTCGAGGCCAGCCCCGAAGTCGAACCCGATGTCGTTGACGAGGCCGAAGACGCCGAGGAAAGCGAAGACGCCGAAGCCGAGCCGGACGCTGAAGCGGACGCCGGGGCCAACGGTGATCGCCGCCGTCGCCGCCGTCGCGGCCGCCGCGGCGGTCGCCGCCGCGAGGGCGAAGAAACCGGCGGTGAAGTCGGCGCCGATGCGGAAGAAGCGCCCGTCGAACGCATCGCCGCAGTGGCGCAGGACGATCGTGGCGCCCGGCGGCGCCGGCGTCGCGGTCGCGGGCGCAACCGGCGCGTCTACGAAGTGGATGGCGGCGAATGGCTCGACTTCGTCGCTTCCGACGTCAAGCATTTGAGCCTGCGCAGCGGGCCGCGTCAGCGTGACATCGAACCGTCGGCGGACGAGGAAGCGCCGCCATCGGCGGAGGTGATTGCGCTTGCGGCGCCCGAGCCGGCCTTGGCCGAGGTCGCGAGCGCTGAACCTGCGCCGCCGCTTCATCTCGATGCCGAAGCCGCGTCCGCACCCGACGTCGAAGACGCCAGTTACGAGCCCGATCAGGAACGCCGCGACAAATTCTTTTCGCGGCTCTCGCGTTGGGCGAAAAAGAGCGGCTGATCTGCACGAGGCGCCGGCCATGTTCCCGCCGCAAAACGGGGTTTGAACCGTCGCACCAAGGGTTCGCAAGGAGCGGGCATGGCCACGTCTCTCTTCAAGACGCTGCAGCGCGCGGCGGGCGCGGCGGGCGCGGTGTGCCTGCTTGCCGCCGTCGCGCTCTCGCCTGCGCCAGCATCGGCGCAATCGCTTATCCGCGACGCCGAGATCGAGGACACGCTGCGCACCTATGAGAGGCCGCTGCTGCTCGCCGCCGGACTGAACCCTGATGATGTCGATATGTACATCATCCAGGATCCGTCGATTAACGCCTTCGTCGCCGGGGGCCAGAATATTTTCGTCCACACCGGCCTGATCATGGCCGCCGACACGCCGGGCGAGATCATTGGCGTGCTCGCCCACGAAACCGGCCACATCTCCGGCGGACACCTTGCGCGCTCGCGTGAGGCGGCCGGCCAAGCGCTGGGACCTGCACTCATCTCAATCGGTCTCGGCGTGCTCGCCATCGCCGCGGGCGCCCCCGACGCCGGTGCGGCTTTGATCGCCGGTTCGCAACAGTTCGCGATGGCGAATTTCGTGCGTCACACACAGGTCCAGGAATCCGCCGCCGACCAGGCCGGGGCGCAGTATCTGGAGGCGACCGGCCAATCCGGGCGCGGGCTGATCGATTTTTTCAACAAGAACCTGCGCCCCTACGAATTCCGCACGCGGCGGCTGCCGCCCTACATCATGACCCATCCGTTCTCGTCCGATCGCGTCGAGGCGCTGCGCCAGCGGGTCGTGAACAGCGAAAACTACGATACGCCGGACAGCCCTGATTTCGTGCGCCGCTTCGAGTTCATGCAGGCCAAACTCGTGGGCTTCATTTCCACGCAAGGACAGACGCTGGCGCGCTATCCCTTGAGCGACACGTCGCAGCCGGCGCGCTACGCGCGCGCAGTCGCGTACTATCGCGCCTCGGATTTGCCCCGCGCGCGCGGCGAGCTCGAGAGCCTGATGCGCGACGATCCGCAGAACCCGTACTTTCAAGAATTGATGGGACAGATCCTGTTCGAGAACGGGCGCGCCGACGAATCCGTGCAGTACCACCGGCGGTCGCTCGAACTCGCGCCGAACCAGCCGCTGCTTCAGATCAATCTGGCGCGAGCGCTGATCGCCGCCGATGGCCGCGACGGGGCCGACGAGGCCATTCGCTTGCTGCAAGCAGCGATCGCACGCGAGCCCGACAATGCCTTCGCATGGCGCGAACTCGCGTCGGCGCGCGATCTTCGCGGCGAACAAGCGCTGGCCGAACTTGCCTCCGCCGAGCAAAACTTTGCGCTTGGCGATTACGCCGCGGCGCTGAGCTTCGCGGAGCGCGCACGGCGCACGCTGCCGCGCAATACGCCCGCCTACCTGCGCGCCTCTGATATCGTGAACTACGCTGGGTCTGAAATGCGGGAACGCGCCGGGCAGCGTGGGCGAGGCGGATGATCCGAGCTTTGGCATTTCTGTCGTTGTTTGCGGTCGCAGCAAGTCCGGCGGCGGCGCAGACGTTCAATGGGCAGGAACAGTCCGAGATCCGCGCCATCGTGCGGGAGTACCTTGTCAACAATCCCGACGTCCTGCGCGAAGCGCTCGATGCGCTCGAGACGCGCGCCACTGCCGAGCGCTGGCAACAGGTGAAGTCGGACCCCCGCGATTTCTCCATTGGCCCCGCCAATGCACCCATCACCATTGTCGAGTTCTTCGACTACC
>CAZNTI010000364.1:1284-2742 GCA_964575885.1 uncultured Terricaulis sp. | reverse complement strand
GGCCGCCAGCGCCGGCGCAACCTTGCAGGTGATCTGGTTGATCGGCCAGTTCCACGGCGTGATCATGCCGACGACCCCGATCGGCTCGCGCAGGATGCGGCTGTTGGCGAGTGTGAATTCCCACTTGAAGCTGTCGATCAGCTTGCGCGCTTCCATGATGTGGCCAAGGCCCGAGCCGGCCTGGGCGCTGCCGGCGAGCCACATCGGCGCGCCCATCTCGCTCGAAATCGCCTCGGCGATCTCGGGCATGCGGCGCTGGAACACGGCGATGATCTTGTCGAGCAGCGCGGCGCGCTCGGCCAGCGTCGTGCGCGAATAGGTTTCGAAGGCGCGGCGCGCGGCCGCCACCGCCTTATCCACATCCGCCGCCGAGCCCAGCGAAATCCGCCCGCTCGGCTCTTCGTTGGCGGGGTTGATCACGTCATGGGTGCGCGGCGAGGCGGGCGCCACCCACTTGCCGTCGATGTAAAAGTTGAGCTGTTCGCGCATGTCGGGCTCCCAGGTGTCAGACGTCGGGTGTCCGTTTCGAACTAACAGATATAAGAGCAGCGCGCGAGTTCGCGTGGCGGCAATGGACCTGACACCTGAAACCTGACACCCGACACCTGCGCTCGTTCGGCCGCATCAAGGCGCGCACGCTGAAGCCACGCCAGGCGGCGCTGGTGGAGACGCTGCTACCGCATCTGGCGCTGCCGGAGGCGGGGGCGATCGACGTGGAGGGGCTTTTCCCCTCCTCGCGAGAAGGAGGGGGGCTGGTCCTTGAGATCGGCTTCGGCGGCGGCGAACATCTGGTCGCGCAGGCGCTCGCGCACCCCCAGGCGCGCTTCATCGGCGTCGAGCCGTTCCTGAACGGGGTGGCGTCGTGCCTGCGCCACATCGCTGAGGGCGGCGTCGGCAACATCCGCCTGCATCAGGGCGACGCCCGCGACGTCGTGGCGCGTCTGCCGGAGGCGTCGCTCGACCTCGCGTACATCCTCTTTCCCGATCCCTGGCCGAAGGCCCGTCACCACAAGCGCCGGCTGATCCAGCCCGATTTTGTTGATGCGCTGGCGCGCGTCATGAAGCCGGGCGCCGAACTGCGCTTCGCCACCGATTGGGCCGACTACGCCGACTGGACGCTCCAGCGATTTCTCAGCGACGCGCGCTTCGCGTGGATGGCTGAGCGCGCCGCGGATTGGCGCAAGCCCTGGCCCGGCCACGTCACCACGCGCTATGAGGCCAAGCGCCTGGGCGATTGCGCGCCGGTGTGGTTGAGGTTCGTTAGGCATTCGGGCGCGCCGAAACGTTAGGCTTGGGGTGCTAGGTTTCGCGCCGTGCTCGCCCTGCTCAAGAACATTCTGATCACCGCCGCGATGGTGGTGGCGACGACCGTGGTAAGCGTAAGCTTCGCGGCGGTGCTGGCGCTGTTCCTGGACGCCGCTGAGTCGGGACCGCCCGATCCCGCCGCCGCGATTTTCG
>CAZNTI010000364.1:529-1274 GCA_964575885.1 uncultured Terricaulis sp. | reverse complement strand
TCCTCGCCGCCATGCTGGCGGCGGTGGTGGGCGTAGTCTTCTGCTTCGTGACCTTGTTCATTGCCGCGGCAACGATGCCGCCGGTGCTCGGCGTCGCGCGTCTGTTTAAGTTGCCGCGGCCTGCGGTCGATGTCGTCGGCGGCGGGCTCGCGGGGCTCTTGTGCGCATCGATCGGTATCGACGCCTTCGACACCGGCAAGCTTGCGGGCGCATTCGACGGCGGCGGCGACGCGGTGGTGGTCATTGTCGCGCTGGTCGCCGGCTGCCTGCTGGGGTATGGGCGCCACGCGTTTCTGGTGCGGCCGGGCGCAGCTTTGGCTCCTTTCCTCGCGGACGCGAAGCCTCTTGGCGAGGCCGTCTGAACCCGCTATATGCGCTGTAACACATCGCTGATGCCTTCGATGAAGGCGCAGCGGCGGGCCTCGGGTCCGCCGCTTTTTTGTTACCTGGAGCCGCTTGAGAACCACCAACCCCGTCGAAGAGCGCGTCATCGCGCATATCGAGCCGACCGCCTCCGGGTTGGGCTATCGGATCGTGCGCGTGCGGCTGTCGGGCAACCGTCGCAAGACATTGCAGATCATGGCCGAGCGGCTCACCGACGGCTACATGGGCATCGACGATTGCGGGCGCTTGTCGCGGGCGTTGTCGCCGCTGTTCGACCTCGAGGATCCGGTGCCGGGCGAGTTCACGCTGGAGGTTTCCACGCCCGGAATCGACCGGCCGCTGATGCGGATCGAGGATTTCG
>CAZNTI010000364.1:0-519 GCA_964575885.1 uncultured Terricaulis sp. | reverse complement strand
AGGGCTACGAGGCGAAGCTCGAAACCGCCGCCATGATCGACGGCCGCCGCCGCTTTAAGGGCGTTATACAGGCGATCGACGGCGAGGAAATCACGCTCGCCACCGAACACGGCGAGGCGCGTCTGGCGTTTCCCGCACTTTCGGACGCGCGTCTGGTGCTGACCGACCGGCTGATCGAGGAAGATTTGAAACGCGCCAGGGCCGCTGAAGCGGCGGCGAAAGCGACGGACGAAGGGAAGACATCATGAGCACCGGCATTTCAGCAAACCGGCTGGAGATCCTGCAGATTGCGGACGCGGTGGCGCGCGAGAAATCGATCGAGAAGGAAATCGTCATCAAGGCGATGGAAAACGCGCTGCAGAAGGCCGCGCGCTCGCGCTACGGCTCCGAGCACGACATCCGCGCCAGCATCGATCCTAAAACCGGCGAGATGGAATTGCGCCGGGTGATGACGGTGGTGGACGAAAGCGTCCTCGATCCCGAGACGAGGCCCTTCAATCCCTCCACCGATCTCATGCT
>CAZNTI010000363.1:0-2754 GCA_964575885.1 uncultured Terricaulis sp. | reverse complement strand
GTCCGCCATGGACCATGTGCGGCATCGGCGAGCCGTGGCCCGTCGATTCCTTAGCGCTGTGGCGGTCTATGATCGCGATGCGACCGTGAAACGCGCCGCATCCCATCACGATTTCCGAAGCGAACACATTGTCATGCGTGAACACGCTCATCACCAGCGAACCCTTGCCACGATTGGCAATTGCAATAGCGTCGCCGGCATCGGTGTCGTCGGTGTCGTACGGCATAAGCGTCGAGACCGGTCCGAACGCTTCGATATCGTGCACCGCGCGCGCATCCCACGGTTTCTCACAGCGCAACAGCACCGGCGCCATGAACGCGCCCTTGACGTTAACCGGCGTTGCGCTTGGGTCGCCATAAACGACGGCCGCGTCGCGCCCGATCTCGGCGATCCTGGCGCGGACATCTTCACGTTGGCCCATGCTGACCAGCGCGCCCATGCGCGTCGCCTCCTCGCGCGGATCGCCGGGCGAGAGCTTGTCGAGTCGCGCGATCAGCGCCGCCTGCACCGGATCCAAGAGCTTCGCAGGCACAAGCGCGCGGCGGATGGCGGTGCATTTCTGCCCTGCCTTCACGGTCATTTCCTTGGCGACCTCCCTAACGAAGAGATCGAACTCGGGGCTCTCGGGCGTCGCGTCGGAGCCAAGCACGGAGGCGTTGAGCGAATCCTGCTCGGCTACGAAGCGGATGCTTTCGCGCACGATCACCGGGTGCGCTTTCAGCTTCGCCGCCGTTTGCGCCGAACCCGTGAACGACACCACGTCCTGGCACGTCAGGTGCTCGAACAGATCGCCAGTAGCGCCCACGATCAGTTGCAGCGCGCCGGGCGGCAGCACGTTGGCTTCGAGCATGATCCGCACCGCCGCCTCGGTGAGATAGGACGTCGCGCTTGCCGGCTTCACTATCGCCGGCATCCCGGCGAGCCAGGTGGGCGCAAGCTTCTCAAGCATGCCCCAGACCGGGAAATTGAAGGCGTTGATGTGCACAGCCACACCTTGCAGCGAGGTGTAGACATGCAGTCCCTGGAATGTGCCGCCGCGCGACAGCGCCTCGACATCGCCGTCGATCAGGATGCGCTCGTTGGGCAGCTCTCGTCGGGCCTTGCCCTGATACACCGCAAATACGCCGATACCGCCGTCGATATCGATCCAACTGTCGGCCTTGGTGGCGCCCGTGTTGGTGCTGAGTTCGTAGAGCGTATCCTTTTTGGCGGTAAGCGCATCGGCCAGCGCTTTCAGCATGCGGGCGCGTTCGTGGAACGTCAGCGCACGCAAACGCGACCCGCCGGTCTCGCGCGCAAAGCGCAGCATCGCCCCGAAATCGAGCCCCTGCGACGAGGTGCGCGCCACCACCTCGCCGTCGATGGCTGAGCGCAGTTCGGCGAGGCCGCCGGAGCCCGCTGCCCATCTCCCTTCCGCGAAGTTTTCGAGCGTGATTGGTTGCATGGCTCAGCTCCCCGTGAATTTTGGCTGACGCTTCTCCATGAACGCGGCCACGCCCTCCTTGTAATCCGCAGTGCGGCCGAGCGCGCTTTGGGCGTCACGCTCAGCGTCCAGCTGTTGATGGAAGGTACGCGCCGCACTTTCGCGCATAAGCTTCTTGGTCGCGGCCAGCCCCCTGGTCGGCGCGGCCGCAAATTTCGCGGCGAGCGCTTGCGCCTCGTCCACAAGCTTGTCGTCGTCGACGCATTTCCAAATCAGGCCCCAGGCCTCGGCGCGCTCGGCGGTCAGCGGCTCAGCGGTGAGCGCCAAGCCCAGCGCGCGCGCCTGGCCTGCGAGACGCGGCAGCGTCCAGGTGCCGCCGGAATCGGGAACGAGTCCGATATTGGCGAAGCTCTGGATGAATTTTGCGCTGCGCGCCGCGATCACGATATCGCATGCCAGCGCAATGTTGACGCCGGCGCCCGCGGCCACGCCGTTGACGGCGCAGATGACCGGCATATCGAGGCTCGCCAGCCGCCGAACCAGCGGATTGTAGCGCTTCTCCAGCGACTCCCCCAGATCGACAGCGCCGGGCGCCACGGCCCGATCGGAGAGATCCTGGCCGGCGCAGAAGCCGCGCCCGGCGCCGCTCAGAACCAGCACCCGCGCGCCGCCGGTGGACACCGCTTCAAGCGCGCGCGAGACTTCGTCGTGCATCTGCACGGTAAAGCTGTTGAGGCGGTCGGGCCGGTTCAGGGTAAGCCGCGCTACGCCGCCAGAGGTTTCAAAAACAATGGTTTCGAAATCCATGCCCGCTGTCCTTCTCCGGCGAACGGAATTAATTGACCGCTTGGTCGGGATATCGTAGTTATAGCGCTGGAGCCTCAGCATGTACACCACCGATCTGTCGGGCAAGAAGCAGGCGGACGCGGCCGTGGCCGCAGAAGATTCCGCGCGGATCGCCGCGTTCGAAGCGCGTGTCGCCAACGATGAGTTCATCGAGCCGAAGGACTGGATGCCGGAGGCCTATCGCAAGACGCTGGTGCGGCAGATGTCGCAGCACGCCCACAGCGAAATCGTCGGCATGCTGCCGGAAGGCAATTGGATCACGCGCGCACCCAATTTGCGCCGCAAGGCGATCCTGCTGGCGAAGGTGCAGGATGAAGCCGGGCACGGGCTCTATCTCTACGCCGCTGCAGAGACGCTCGGCGTCACGCGCGACGAGATGACCGAAGCCCTGCTCTGCGGCAAAGCCAAGTACTCCACGATCTTCAATTATCCCACGCTCACATGGGCCGATATCGGGGCCATCGGCTGGCTGGTCGATGGCGCGG
>CAZNTI010000362.1:0-2781 GCA_964575885.1 uncultured Terricaulis sp. | reverse complement strand
ATACGAAATAGGCGCGTGTTCCGCCGAACCGACACGGCCGCCGTTCCAGGCGCACAGTCGAGCGGATCGGGCCGGAGTCGTCATCCTTGCCCGTCGAGACATAGAAGGCGCTGAACGTGTCGTGCTCCGCATCGTGCTCTGCATGGAGTTTCGCGGGCTCGGTCCCGTCAAAGTCGATTGGACCGTTGTAGCCGGCGAACGCGCCCCAGCTCGCGATGTGATCCGCATCGAGCAGGCTCACTTGCTCCCAAGTTGCCCGATAGCGCGGCGCGGCCATGTTTCAGCGCTCCAACGGATTGCTTTTCGAAACGCCAAAGTCTCTTGCCGAGCATCGAAGTCTCTTGTCAAATCGTCGTCGGCAACCCTGTTCGCCACTGTTCATAATGGCTGGAATGGGTCCTAGAATTGCCGGCGGTAGGTTTGTAACTGGTCGGCAGACCTTGGCCCATTCCGGACATTTGCGCGGGGGTAGTTTGAGACCTCCTGGACCACGGGTCATCGCTTCGCCTCGCGCTAATCGGCCAATACTGTCGATCCCGATCTGTGCAATCCGTGGACGCACGGCGCATAGTTTTGTTAAGACCTAAGACTTCACGCTTGGGGCAGCGGGGGCATGGCGCAAGAAGACACACAGCAGGCGGGTGGGCGTCGCTACCGCGCCTTCATCAGCTACTCGCAGACTGACAAGCCCATGGCGCGCCGCTTGCAGCGATGGCTCGAAGTGTTTCGCGCGCCGAAGGAGTTGGGCGGCGCCAAGATCGGAAGAATTTTCCGTGACGAAGATGACCTATCCGGCGCGCCCGATCTTGGGGATGCGCTGAAGGCCAACATCGAGGCTTCCGACGCGCTCATCGTATTGTGCTCTCCGCGCGCCGCGCAATCCAGATGGGTCGATCGCGAAATCCAACATTTCCGCGCGACCGGAAGAGGCGGTCAAATATTCGCGCTCATCGTCGAGGGGGCGCCGAAGTCTGCTGACCCCGCCACGGAATGTTTCCCGCCAAGCTTTAGAGCCCTCGAAGACGTGGAGCCTCTCGCCGTCGATTTGCAGGTTGATGGCCGCGATCGCGCATTCACCCGGCTCGCCGCCGGCCTGCTCACCGTTCCCTTCGACGCGCTTTGGCAGCGCGAACGCCGCCGGCAGAACGCGCGGCTTGCGGCCGCAGGTGGTTTGACGGCTGCAGGCCTCGGCCTGCTCGCGATCGCGGGCGTCGGATTGTGGTTCGCCGGCGTGGGGCAGGCAGGCGTCAGCAAAGGCCGCTCCGACCTGATCGCGACTCAGGCTGGGCAGCTTTACGAGGAGGGGTTGTACGAGATCGCGACGCTGATGGCGTTGCAGAGCGACCCAGCCGCGCAAGGCAGCTGGATTGCGCGTTTCTTCAATGGACGCGATGGCTACCCGGACGCGCGCGCACGCCTCATGGCCGCGCATGAAGCCAATCGCCTCGAACGTATTCTTGGCGACCCCGCCAGCGCCGTGACGAGCGCCGCCTTCTCGCCTGACGGCGCTCATGTTGTCACCGCTTCGCAGGATGGAAATGCGCGAATCTGGGAGGTCGACAGCAGGGCGCTGCTCTTGACCCTGCGCGGTCATCAGGGCGCGCTCTTCAGCGCGGCGTTCTCGCCTGACGGGGCCCGCGTGGTCACTGCTTCGGAAGATGGAACCGCACGGGTCTGGGACGCACGCAGCGGCGCGTCGCTGCTGAGACTGAGCGGTCATGAGGACGAAGTCGCGAGCGCGGCCTTCTCACCTGATGGGAGCCGCATCGTCACCGCCTCGTGGGATGGTACGGCGCGGGTCTGGGACGCACGCAGCGGCGTCGCGCTCCTGACTCTGAGCGACCAGGGGGAGGTCTACAGCGCCTGCTTTAGCGCCGATGGGACCCGCATCGTCACCGCTTCCGAAGATGGCGCCGCGCGCGTGTGGGATGCCTCCGATGGGGCGTTGTTGTTGGTCCTAAACGTCCACCGCAGGGAACGCTTGAATGCCCACCGCGTGTACTCGGCCCGGTTTTCACCTGATGGCGCTCACGTTGTCACCGTCTCGGAGGATGGCGCGGCGCGCGTTTGGAACGTTGCGCCCGCTGCGCCGCTTCTGACTTTGCCGGGAGGGCTCGCCGCATCGTTTTCGCCTGACGGATCGCGCATAGCCGTCTCAGGAGCCGGCCTCGGTGTCTGGGACGCCATGTCGGGCGAAGCTTTGCTCACCATCCCGCGCAGCCACGAGTGGATCAGGTCGATCGCCTTCTCGCCTGACAGCGCCCGGCTTGTAACGGGCTCCACTGACGGCGCCGTCAGCATTTGGGACGCTCAAAGCGGCGCCGAATTGTCGAGCCTGGTTGGACACGAGGAGATGGTCCGGTCGGCGACGTTCTCGCTCGACGGCGCGCGCATCCTCACCGCGTCTCGCGATGGGAAGGCGATCATATGGGACGCCAACAGCGGCGCGCCGTCGTTGACTATCGCTGGCGACGGTAGCGAGCTCTATTCAGCGTCGTTCTCTCCCGACGGCGCACACGCACTTATTGCTACGCAAACCGGCGACGCCCAAATCTGGAACGCGCAAAACGGCGCGCTCGTCAGAGCCCTGACCGGCCACGAGACCCCGACTTATTTTGCGCTTTTTTTCCCCGACGGCCAGCGCGTCGTTACCGTGTCCGAAGATGGCACGGCGCGAATTTGGAACGCCGATACTGGCGCGCCGGTTATCAACTTGTCTTTATCGGGGCGCCGAGATCCGATCAATGCGGTGGCGCTGTCGGCGGACGGCGTTTACGTGCT
>CAZNTI010000361.1:0-2784 GCA_964575885.1 uncultured Terricaulis sp. | reverse complement strand
TCGACCACGATGCAGCGCTCGCCCGGCAGCCGGATCACCACATCGGGACGCAGCCGCGCGCCCTCGCCGACAGTGGTTGAAACCTGCTCGGTGAAGTCGACGTGCGCGGACAGGCCGGACAATTCCAGCACGTTGCGCAAGGTCTGCTCGCCCCAGCGCCCGCGCATCTTGGGCGATGCTTTCAGCGCATTGAGCAATTGCTGGGTGGTGCGATTGGTGGAGCCGACCGCGCCGACGATCTGGCGCACCTGCTCCTCCAGCGTCGACTTGTCCTGCAGGCGCGCCTTGTCGAGCGCGTCAACCGTCGTGGTGAGCTTGGCCAATTGCTCATGCGTCGGCGCCAATACCTCCTTCACGCCGCCGGCCGCCGCCTGCTTGTGCCTCTCGAAGGTTTCGTTGGCGAGCGCCATGAAACTCGCCTGCGTCGCCTGCAACGCCTTCGCCGCAATATCGGCAAAGCGCGCCTCGTCGGATTCGGATCGCTCGGCGCGCTGGGCCTGGGCTGCGGCGACCTCCCCCGCAAGCCGGATGTTCTCCTGGCGCAGCGCCGCCAGTTCAGCCAGCGCGCGGTCGCGCTCGCCGCGGATCGGCTCCACGCCGGCCGAGCGGTACGCAAACCAGGCCGCGGCGGCGATGGCGGCGAGCGCCAGCAGAAGGAAGACGATGGCAAGCGATTCGGTCATCGCGCGAGCCTAGCAGAATCACCTTCTGTTCTCATGCCAATTTTCCCCTTGCCTACATACCAACCAGTTGGTATGTCATGAGTATGAACCTCGGTGAGGCCCCAGCGCGCGACGCGCGCGCCAAAATCCTGGACGCCGCACTCGCGCTCATCCGCGCCCAGGGCTACGCGGCCACCAGCGTCGAGGCGCTGTGCCGCGCCGCGGGCGTCACCAAGGGCGCTTTCTTCCACCATTTTGATTCCAAAGAGGCGCTGGCGGTGGCGGCGGCGCAGCACTGGTCGGACACCACCTCCGCTCTCTTCGCGGCCGCCCCCTATCACGACCACGCCGATCCGCTGCAGCGCGTACTCGCCTACATCGATTTCCGCACCGACTTGCTCGACGGCGCCGTGCCGGACTTCACCTGCCTGGTCGGCACCATGGCGCAGGAAGCGTACGCAACGAGCGACCACATTCGCGCCGCTTGCGAAGCCAGCATCAGCGGCCACGCCGCCACTTTGGTGGCCGACATCGAAGCCGCGCGCGCTTTGTACAAGATCGGCGGCGATTGGACGAGTGAAAGCTTGGCGCTTTACACCCAGGCGGTGCTCCAAGGCGCGTTTGTGCTCGCCAAAGCCAAAGGCGGGCCGGACGTCGCGCGTGAGATGACGGCGCACTTGAAGCGCTACGTGTATTTGTTGTTTGGGAGAGAAACGTGAGCGACAGCGACGCTATAGAGGCCATCCAAGGCGAACCGTGCGACCTCGCCATCACCCGCATCATCGATGCGCCGCGCGCTTTGGTTTGGCGATGCTGGACCGAGCCTCAGCTCTTGAAGCAATGGCACTGCCCGAAGCCGTGGAGGGTGAGCGAAGTGAAACAGGACATCCGTCCCGGCGGCGCCAGCTTCATGATCTTCAGCGGGCCAGATGGTGAAGAGCAGCGCCTGCCCGGCCAGTTCCTGGAGGTCGTCGAGCGCAAGCGGCTGGTGTTCACCGACGCTTTCGTCGGCGACTGGGCGCCTGGCGCCGCCACACCCTTCATGGTCGGCTTTGTGGAATTGGAAGACGCCGGCGATGGCAAAACCCGCATGGTGTGGGGCGCACGCCATTGGAGCGCGCAAGCGCGCGAGCAGCATCTTGCGATGGGGTTCGAGCAGGGCTGGAACGCCGCCGCCGATCAGCTGAACGAACTGGCCAAGAGCATCGCCTGACACCACGCTGGAGGTATCTCCTGGTCACGCCCACTTGAAGGACAATTGCCTATGCCAAGCACTATTCGCCTGCATCGCATTATCGCCGCCGCCCCCGAGAAAGTGTTTCGCGCTTTTGTCGAGCCCGACGCCATCTCCAGCTGGCTGCCGCCCTTTCGGCTTCGTGTGCACGGTACACGAGCTAGAGGCCAAGCTTGGGGGCAGGCATCGCATGTCGTTCCGCAACTTCACCACCGGCGAAAGCCATGCCTTTGGCGGCGAATATCTTGAGTTCGCGCCGGGGGAGCGGCTCGTCTACTCCGATCGGTTCGACGATCCGAGCCTGCCCGGAGAGATGAAAGTGACCGTGGCGCTGAAGCCGGTGTCGCGCGGCGCCGAGTTGAGCATTGTTCAGGAAGGCGTGCCCGACGTCATCCCGGCCGAGGCCTGCTACCTCGGCTGGCAGGAAAGCCTGCAGAAACTCGCAAAGCTGGTTGAGCCCGATATCCAGCCTTGAGGCGGTAGCAAAGCAACCCGGCCGGCCGCCGCGCGTTGGACGGTTGAGAATGCGCATTTGAGGAGACCGCTATGACGTATATCGACGGCTTTGTTGCGGCCGTGCCGGGCGACAACAAGCAAGCCTATCGCGAGATGGCCGATATGGTCGCCGCCGTCTTCAAGGAATACGGGGCGCTGCGCGTGGTCGAATGCTGGGGCGATGACGTGCCCGACGGCAAACTCACGTCCTTTCCGATGGCGGTGCAGAAGGAGGCGGCCGAGGTCGTCGTCTTCTCGTGGGTGGAATGGCCCGACAAAGCCACGCGCGACGCCGGCAACGCCAAGCTGATGGCCGATCCGCGGATGAAATACGACGAGTCCAAGCCGGTCTTCGACGGCAAGCGCATGATCTTTGGCGGCTTCGAAGTGCTG
>CAZNTI010000360.1:218-2797 GCA_964575885.1 uncultured Terricaulis sp. | reverse complement strand
GCCGTGCTCCATCGCCTTCTTGCCGGCATCCTCGGCCGCGACCTGGGCGGCGTACGGGGTGGATTTGCGCGAGCCCTTGAAGCCCATCGAGCCGGCGCTCGACCAGGAGATGGTGTTGCCTTGCGCGTCACTGATGGTGATCATCGTGTTGTTGAACGATGCGTTCACATGCGCCACGCCAGTGACGATGTTTTTGCGCTCGCGCTTTTTAACGCGGGTGGTTTCTTTGGCCATGACGGCGGGCGCCTCTTATTTGCGGGTGGCTTGCTTTTTGCCGGCGATCGGCTTGGCGGGACCCTTACGGGTTCGGGCGTTGGTATGGGTGCGTTGTCCGCGAACCGGCAGACCTTTGCGGTGGCGCAGGCCCCGATAGCAGCCAAGGTCCATCAGCCGTTTGATGTTGGTCGCGGTTTCGCGGCGGAGGTCGCCCTCGACGGTATAGTCGCGGTCGATGGCCTCGCGAATCTGAAGCACCTCGGCGTCGGTGAGTTCAGCCACGCGCCGCTCGGTGGCGATGCCGACCTTGTCGCAGATTTCCTTGGCGTAGTGCTGACCGATCCCATGGATGTATTGCAGCGCGATCACCACGCGCTTCTGGGTCGGGATATTCACGCCGGCGATGCGGGCCATTTAAACCATGCTCCAAAAACGCCATCGGCGCGACGTCTCCGGACCCTTCGGGCACGGGGACATCGCGGCTTCTGCGGTTCGCGAAGGGAGCGGTTATAGCGGGGCGAAATGCCGCGTCAACTGGACGAGGCCCGATCCGCCTGCGGCGCTTCCGCCGCACCGCTCCGAGCGTCAAATTGGATACGGGCGGCCTGAATGCAAGGCTGGTGGCTGATCGCCCAGGCGCTCAGGGCGCTGACCGGGCCAAGCAGGTCCTGCCCGAGGTCGGTCAATTCGTAGTCCACGCGCGGCGGGATGGAGGGCGTAACCGTGCGCCGAACCAGGCCGTCACGCTCCAGATTGCGCAATGTGAGCGTCAGCATGCGCTGCGAGATGCCCCCGATCATGCGCTTGATCTCATTGAAGCGGCGCGGCCCTTCGCCCAGCCGGCTGATGATCAGCACGCTCCATTTATCGCCGATGCGAGCCAGAATGTCGCTGACCGCCCGGCAATCATGGGAATGGGGGTCAGACACACGGATGTGCCCCAGTGACGGCGTTGTGCGTTCTTGTTTGCGGTCCATGCCGGCACAGATAACGCCGGTCACCAATTTATACCAGGGGCATTAGAAATGACCACCGTGGCCGTTCTTGTCGGCAGCTTACGCCGGGACTCGATCAATCGCCGCTTTGCCGAGGCGCTCGCCCGCCTGGCGCAGCCGAAGCTGACGTTTCAGTTCGTCGATATCGCCGACCTGCCGCTCTACAATCAGGACCTGGAGAGCCACCTGCCGGCGGCAGTGGAGCGCTTCAAGCGCGAGATCGAGGCCGCCGACGCGGTGCTGTTCGTGACCCCCGAATACAACCGCAGCTTCTCGGCTGCGCTTAAGAACGCCGTGGAGTGGGGCAACCGCCCCTGGGGAAAGAATTCCTGGACTGACAAGCCCGCCGCCATCATTGGCGCCACCCCAGGCGCCATCGGGACAGCGGTCGGACAGGGCCACCTGCGTCATGTCGCGCTCGCCCTGGGCCTGAACGTGATGGGAAACCCGGAAATCTATCTGAGCTATCGCGAGGGCCAGATCCAAGATGGCGACATCGCCGATGCTGGTTTGCGCACGCTGCTGTCGGGATGGGTTGATCGATTTGCCGACTGGATCGGGCGGCTTAAGCGCTAGGCGGCGCGCTCGATCGCGGCGGCGATGCCGCCGGCCACGGCGTCGATGTCAGCCATGCCGTCGACGCCGACCAGCTTGCCCTGCTGGCGATAGTGCGCCGCCAGCGGCGCGGTCTGATCCAGGTAGGCCTTGAGCCGCACTTTGTAGCTTTCGGGGTTGTCGTCAGCGCGGCCCTGTTCGGCAAAGCGCTTGGCGATCCGCTCCAACAATTGCTCGGGCTCAACCTCGAGGCTGATGACCAGATCGATGTGCTCGCCATGGCGTTCGAGCAAAGCGTCGAGCGCCTGGGCTTGCATGATGGTGCGGGGGAAGCCGTCGAAGATAAAACCGGGCGCGCCCTTGTTGGCGTCGAGCGCTTCCTCGATCAGCGCGATCACGATGTCGTCCGAGACGAGATTGCCGGCATCCATGATCTCGGCGCACTTTTTACCGAGGTCCGAGCCCGAAACGCGCGCCGCGCGCAACATATCGCCTGTGGAGAGCTGAACATATCCGCGTTCGGTGGTGAGGCGTTTGGCCTGCGTACCTTTTCCCGCCGCCGGCGGGCCGAACAGGACCAGGTTCATCGCTTCGTTACCCCCCCGCTGCCGCGCAGCTTCGAGCGCTTGATCAGCCCTTCGTATTGATGCGCCACCAGATGTGACTGGATTTGCGCGACGGTGTCCAGCGTCACCGAGATGACGATCAGGATGGAGGTCCCGCCGAGATAGAACGGCACCGAGTAATAAGAGATGAGGATTTCAGGCAGCAGACAGACCGCCGTGATGTAAGCCGCGCCGATGACGGTCAATC
>CAZNTI010000360.1:0-208 GCA_964575885.1 uncultured Terricaulis sp. | reverse complement strand
GGGGCGGATGCCGGGAAGGAAACCGCCGTACTTACGCAAATTATCGGCGGTTTCTTCGGGGTTGAACACGATCGAGGTGTAGAAGAAGCAGAAGAATATGATCCCGAGAGCATAAAGGATCATGTGACCTGGCTGACCGTAGCCGATATAGCCCTGAATCTGGTTCACCCATTCGGGCGTATTGGCGCCCATGCCGGCGAAGCTCACG
>CAZNTI010000359.1:0-2799 GCA_964575885.1 uncultured Terricaulis sp. | reverse complement strand
CATTGTGGCTCGACACCGCGGAGTTTATTTTCGGCGTACCCGAGTTGGGCGTGTAAATGGTGAGCTTCTCGATCGGCTCCAGCAACACGGGTTCGCACTCCGCTAGCGCCTCGCTCATGCCGATGCGTCCGGCCATCTGGAACGAGTGCTCGCTTGAATCCACCGCGTGGAACGACCCGTCGATCAGTGTGACCGCGACGTCCACCACCGGAAAGCCGATCGGGCCTTTCTGCATGGCGTCCCTCACGCCAGCCTCAACGGCGGGAATCCATTGCCGCGGAATGGCGCCGCCGGTGATTTTGTCGATGAACGCGAAGCCCTCACCGCGCGGCTGCGACCGCACCTGGATGACGCAATCGCCGAACTGACCGTGGCCGCCGGTCTGTTTTTTATGTCGGCCGCGCTTTTCGGCGCTCTTGCGAATGGTCTCTTGGTAAGGCGTCGACGGCCGCGCCGTAGACACATCCACCCCGAAACGCGATTTCAGCCGTTCGAGCACCGTGCGCAGGTGGGGCTCGCCCTGCCCCTGCAGAACGATCTCATGGGTTGAGGGATCGTGTAGCACGCTCAGGCCCGCATCTTCTTCGGCCAGTTTTTGCAACGCGCCGGAGAGGCGCACGTCGTCCTTGCGGTCCTTGGTGGCGATGGCGAGTTGATACACCGAGAAGCGCTTTGGCGGCGTCAGGGCTGCGCTCTGAACCGCGCCGGTCCTGGAGAGCAAATCGCCGGCGGCGACTGGGTCGAGCTTGCCGAGCGCGACGATATCGCCTTCCGGGGCGCTGGAGACCTTTTTCGTCTGCGTTGCTTGCACCGAAAAGATGGCGCCCGGGCGCTGCGCCGAGCCGTCGCTCAGCGTGAGTTGATCGGAGTCCGCGAGCCCGGCGCCGAGCACGCGCGCAAACGCGAGCTTGCCGGCCTGGCCGGCATGAGAAACCTTCAGCACATAGGCGCCGGCTCCGGTGAGCCCGAGGCGCGCTGCAGCGAGCGCGGGCGGCGGCGTATCGTGGCGCAGCGCCTTTAGCAGCCGGCGAATCCCGTGCCCTTGCGCGGTCGAGCCGAAGAATACTGGCGCGATCAGGCCCGCATGGGTTTCGCGCACGAGGTCTGCGAAGACGGTGTCGCGGTCAGGGGCGACGTCGGAGAGCAATTGCTCCATCAAGGCGTCATCGAAATCGGCAAGCTGTTCGAGCATGTGGAAGCGCGCTTCAGTTTCGCGCTCGGTCATGTCTTTGGGTATGTCGATGATCCTGGACGGCTTGCCGGCTTCGTAATGATAGGCGCGCTCGAGCGCGAGATCGATGAAACCTGAAACCTTCTCGTCCTCCCAAATGGGAATCTGGCGCGCGACCAGCGGCAGCGCACTCACCGTTTGCAACGCCTCCAAAAGGTCGCGAATGCGTCCGCGCGCCTGATCAATCTTGTTGATGAAAAGCGCATGCGGAATTTTAAAATCCTCGATCGCTTTCAGAAACGGCTGCAGCAGCGCGGCCTTCTCCGGGTCAGAGTCAGCCACGACGATGGCGAGGTCGGCTGCCGGCAGCGCGTAGTCGGCGTCGGCGAGGAAATCGACGGCGCCCGGCGCGTCGATGAGCGCGTAATGATCGCCCATGTAGTCGATAGCCGTGAACACGGTTTCGGTGGATTGGCCGGCAGCGTTCGGGACTGCGCCCGAAGCGCCCGAGGCGGCCAACGCCAGAGCTTGCGTCAACGCCGTCTTGCCCGCCCCGGTCGGACCGACGACGGCGATTGCTCTCACCAGATTTGTTGCTTTGCTTTCGGGCATGGGCTGCCTCTCCCTTGATGACCCCGTGCGGGTCGGGCGGCGCCCAGCGGCAGGCGCCGCTCTTGTTCTTGAAGGCACTGTTTCACGGCGCGCGCATGCCTGCAACGCTCAGTGCAGCGCCTGCTCGCGCCGCCATCCCTCTCCGGACACAGCAAACAGCGCCGCCAGCGCCAAAAGCGCGGCAACGACAAACGGCGCACCCGAGCCAAAGCCGTCGAAAAGCGCCCCGGCCCCTAGCGGCCCCGCGACACGGCCCAGGGCGGCGCTCGACTGGCTAAGCCCCATGACCACACCGCGCTCGCTTGGCTCGGCCTGCTCGGCGATGAGGGCATTAAGCGCGGGCGAACTCAGACCCATCCCCAGCACCAGCGCAGCCAGCGACGCAGCCAGCGTGCCCGGCTCGTGACTGGCCGCCAGCCCCCCGAAGCCGCCCGCAAACAGCGCCAGCCCAATCACCAGCGTTAATCGCTCGCCCAGCGCGCGCGCCGCAAAGCCGGCCCCGCCCCCCTGCAGCACCGCCGCCGCCAAACCCAAGGCGGCCAACGTCCAGGCCACCTCGCGCGGTCCCCAAGCGAGTTCGGCCTCTGCCCAAAGGCCGAACGTGGTTTCCATCAGCGCCTGAGCGGCGATCATAAGAAATGTGACCGCGACGAAGCGCGCCAGTGTGGGTCGCGACACCAGCAGCGCCAGGCGTTTTGTCGGCGGCGCCGGGGTCTGGTTGCCCGCGTGTAACGGCGGATTGCTCTCGCGCAAGAACGCCAAGGCCACTAGCGCCGCGGTCCCGGCGAGGACAGCGGACGCAACGCAAATGCGTGCAAAACTGATGCGATCGGGATTAGCGTCGCTCAGCAATCCCCCGAGCGCGGGCCCGGCGATGAAGCCGAAACCAACCGCCGCCCCCAACAGACCCATATTGCGCGCACGCGTGCGATCGTCGGAGAGATCGGCGGCGGCGGCGAATGCAGCCCCGACATTGCCGGCCATTAGTCCGCCCACCAGCCGCGCGGCCCCCAATT
>CAZNTI010000358.1:0-2804 GCA_964575885.1 uncultured Terricaulis sp. | reverse complement strand
GTACGTGACCGGGGCGCTCATGGGCAAGGCGTACCTCTATTGAATCACGAGCTTAGGGCAGCGCGCGCGCGCCAAGAAGACCACAGTTCGGCGTTTGTGCCGGTAAGGCGCCCATTTTTGGGGTATGGCGGCGCCCCCTGATTTGCTAGGGGAAACCTCCTGGAATGAACCAGTTGAGGAGGGTTTTGGCGATGGGCGCTGTGGGACGCATCATCCTGATCGTAGTTGTGATTTTGGCGGTCGTCGCGGGTGCGGGGTTCTTCCTGCTGCCGAACACCGCCAGCCGCACGCAGACGATCGAAGTGGCCCGTCCGGCCGCCAGCGTGTTCGCACGGCTGGCGTCGACGCCGCCGGGGACGCAAATCGCCGAGGGCGTTACGCTGACCGAAGTCACCAGCGCCGACAACAATCGCGTGGTCGGCACGGTCGCATTCGCCGAAGGCGAAACCGGGCGCGTGACGTATGTGGTGCGCCCCGAGGGCGAAGGCGCGGCGGTGGAAGTGAAGCTTGAGCAGGACATCGGCGCCAATCCGGTCGATCGCCTGGCTGCGCTTTCTGGCGGCCCGGTTGCGCCGCTGATCGAGCCGACGGTGGCGGCGATTTCGTCGGACCTCAACGCGTTGCCGACCGCCGAGTTCACCGGGCTCCAGTACACGATCGAACAAGTGCAGGCGCAGCCATTCTTCTACATCCAGAATTGCGCGCCAACCGATGCTGAGGCGGTTGAAGACGTGGTGGCGCAAAGCCTGCTGGCGCTGCGCCCGATCATGCAGCGCCATAACCTCACTGCAATCGGCGAGCCGACGGCGGTTGAGCCGCGGGTTGAGAACAACCAGTATTGCTATCAGATCGGCTATCCGTTCGCGGGCCGTCCGCCCCGCGTGCTGGCGGTGGGCGCGGCAGGGCAAACCCCGAGCGGCCAAGTGCTTCGCGTTACCTACACGGGCGCTGAAGCCGACGTCTTGGCCCAGGTCTACGATCGTCTCGACGCGTTGCTTGCGGCCGCGCACTTGGACGATCCTTCCACCAGCGAAGACGACTGGACGACGTTCGAGGTCTATCACGATGACCCGACGCAGGCCGGCGGTTCGCGCAATCGGGATATCTATTACGTCGTGCAGGGCGACATTTCGCGCCTGACCGCAATTGCGCCGCCGTCTGCTGCAACGCCTGCTCCGGCGCAGCCCGCAGCTGAAACTCCGGCCGCAGCGGAGACGCCCGCAGCGCCTGCGGCCACCGAGACGCCGGCCACGCAGCCAGAACCGGCGCCGGCTCAGTAGCGAGCGCGAACGCGACTAACGGAAAGGCCGCGGCGCTGTCGCCGCGGCCTTTTTCGCGTCTGCTGTCCGGGACTTAGAATTCTCGGCTGACGGCGAATGAAACCTGGTCGTCGAAGCCCTCAAGGTCGATATCGTGATAGCGCAGGTCGAGTGCGAACCCGTGCGTGATCAGCGTCGCCCCGACGTTCCAAGTTGTGTAGTCGTCGGAATTGTCCACGCCCTGGTTGCCGACGGCGCCTGACACAGCCAGCGCTTCAGTGAAGGCGAACGCGGCGTTACCTTCCGCGTAGAGCCAGGCTTCCCCCCAAATGATGAAATCGTACGAGGCGTACGTCACCGCCCCGATTGTGAATTGTTCTGTGGGCGCGTAGGCGGCCGCCGCCATGAGCTCGACGAAGTCGATGTTTTCGGTCGTGCCCGGGTAGAAATACGCAAGCACGCTGATGTCGAACTCGACCGGCCCCCAGGTCGGCGTCACGCCGGCATAGAGGTCGATCTCCGTCGACGCGTCGATCTCGAAGTCGTCGACGCTCGACGCCCAGACGCCGGCGTAGAAAACATCGTGCGTGTAGTCGACCGAGCCCTGGATGGCGAAGCCTTCGTCCGATTGGGAGAGCCCGCGCAGCACGTAATTGCTCGTGAAAGTGACGTTGGCGGTGACCTCGCCCTGTGCGTGCGCGGCGCCGGTCGCGCCCACGCTTGCGGCGGCGGCGCAAGCCGCCAGCCTGATCGCGTTCTTCATGCCTCTCCCCAGGACGTTCATCCGCTGGCAGCCTCGCTGCGCCGGCTGAAGGTTCGGTTAACTATCCTCCTAACGCGGCTGCTTGTCATGAGCAGGCGGGGGCCCCAGTGAGAGCGCATCGAACCGGAGCCCGCGCATGACCACAGAGCCGCCGCCGAAAGCCCGCCCTTCGGGCGTGGGCCGCACCTCGATGCGCGCTAAACTGCGAGCCTTCCAGGCCGCGCGTGAAGGCGTTGACGGGGCCAAGCTGGCGGCGGACCTGGAACTGATGCGCCATGCCGATCTCGATCTCTCGATCAAGGCCGGGGCGCTGCTGGCCTTCAACGGGCTCATTATCGCCGCCGGCATCAACCCCATAGTCGCGTCCCCGGGGGCGCCCTTGAGCGTCAATGCGCTGTCGGATCCCGCCATCGCCGCGATCACCGCCGTCGGGGTTTTGCTGATGGCGGTCGCTGCGAGCTTCTCGGTGAGGGCGGTGCTGATCGGAGAGGATTTCGATGACCGCGGTCTGGAAGGCGACGCCGAGGCGATCGTCCAGCGCCTGCTGGCGGCGTATTGCGTGGCCATCGATGCGCAGTCGCGCCTGCTGGCGATGGCCGGCCGCTTCACCTTCGCGGGCGGCGCAGTCACTGCCTGCGCCTTCTTGTGGGCGTTGCTCGACAAATGGGCCTGAGACGGCGGCGTGGCGCGACTCCAGGGCTGAATGTGATAGACTCAGCGTCATGACCGAATTGACGCAGCTCGGCCGCGCCACAGCGCTTCCCGAAAGCCCTGCGCACGCG
>CAZNTI010000357.1:0-2804 GCA_964575885.1 uncultured Terricaulis sp. | reverse complement strand
GGTCGAAGGCGGTCGGACGCCCCATGAATTCCGTCTCGACGAACGCCACCGCCTCGCGGATCGCCACCGGCGTCAGGTTGATGCGGTCGGTGACGTCGCCCACCGCCCAGATCGAGTCGGTGGTGGAACGCGAGAACTCGTCCACAGCGATGGCGCCGCGGTCGGTCAAGCGCACGCCCGCCCCTTCGAGCCCCAATCCGGTGGTGTTGGGCTCGCGGCCCAATGCCCACATGATCTGCCCCACCTCCAAGCGCATGCCGTTGCTTAAGGTCGCAAGTTTGCCGCCGTCGGCGAGCGCTGCGACTTCGCTGATCACGGCGCCCATGATCATGGTCACGCCGCTGCGCTCGAGTTCGGCCTGAACGTGCGTGCGCACGTCCTGATCGAAGCCGCGCAGGATCGCGTCGGCGCGCGCAATGAGCGTGGTGTCGACGCCAAGGCCGGAGAAAATGGTCGCGAATTCACAGGCGATGTAGCCGCCGCCCACGATCAGGATGCGGTCGGGAAGCGCGTCGAGCAGGAAGGCGTCAGAGGAGGTGATGCCCAGTTCCTGGCCCTTGATCTGATAAGGGCGATAGGTATGGCCGCCTGTCGCCACCAGAATCCGCTCGGCGCTGAGCGTCAGCCCTTCGCGCTCCAGGCGCACGCTGTTGGGATCGGCCACCACGGCGCGGTCTTCGTAGATCTGCACGCCGGCGGCGTCGAGGTTGGCGCGGTAAAGGCCGGAGAGCCGCGAGACCTCCGCCTGCACGCGATCGCGCAAGGTCGGCCAGTGGAAACTGGCCCAGTCGACTGTCCAGCCGAAACCTTTGCCATCCTGATAGGCTTGGCCAAATTCGCTGGCGTAGACCAACAGCTTCTTGGGCACGCAGCCCCGAACAACGCAGGTGCCGCCAATCTCGGCCTGCTCGGCAATGCCCACGCGTGCGCCGGCCTTGGCCGCGAGGCGCGCTGCACGCACCCCGCCCGAACCCGCGCCGATGACGAAGAGGTCGTACTCGAACTGGGGCATGAGGGCCCTCCGTCGCATTAGTGCGCCGCCTTCATATAGGTGGGCAGCCAGCCCTCGTGGGCCGTGCGCAGCTGGTCGAGCGAGACGCGCTCGCAAGCGCCCCCCGCGCCGACAAAGCTCAGGTCGCGCCCGCCGGCTTCTCCGACCACAAGATAGGAAATCCCCGCAGCGCGGGCGCGATCGTCGAAAGCCTCCAGGCGGTTGGGGGCCAACGCCACCAGGTAGCGCGCCTGCTCCTCGCCGTAGAGAAAGCCCGCATCGCTCAACTCACCCTGATATCCGAGCGCGACGCCAACGTCGGCGGCCAGCGCCATCTCCGCAGCCGCGATCCCAAGTCCGCCGTCGGAAAGATCGTGACAGGCCTGAACCAGGCCATCGGCGATCAAGCCGCGCACGAAGTCGCCGTGCTTCTTCTCGCGCGTGAGGTCGACGGCTGGGGCCGCGCCGCCGAGCCCGAACAGATCGCGCGCGTAGACGGATTGTCCGAGATGGCCGCTAAGATCGCCGACCAGCGCCAACACGTCGCCCGCCGCCAACCCAGCCGCGCTGGCGCGGCGGTGCAGATCATCGATCACCCCGACCCCGCCGATGGCCGGCGTCGGCAGGATCGCCCGACCGTTGGTTTCGTTATAAAGCGAGACGTTGCCGCTGATCACCGGGAAATCGAGCGCGCGGCAGGCTTCGGCCATGCCCTCGATGGCCGCGACGAACTGGCCCATGATTTCCGGACGCTGGGGATTGCCGAAATTCAGATTGTCGGTGACCGCGAGCGGACGGGCGCCGACGGCGCTCAAATTGCGCCACGCTTCGGCGACCGCCTGCTTACCGCCCTCATAAGCGTCGGCTTCGACGTAACGGGGCGTCACGTCGCACGTCATCGCCAAAGCGCGGTTCGAACCGAAGAGACGGATAATCGCGGCGTCGCTGCCGGAATCGGCGAGCGTATCGGCCATGACGTGGCGATCATACTGTTCCCAAATCCAGCGCTTCGAGGACTGGTCGGGCATTGAAAGCAGCGCCGTCAGCGATTGCACGAAGCCCGGATACTCCTCGACGAGGCGGCGCTGTTCTGCGGCGCTCAAAGGCATCGCCTTCAGCGGCGCCACGTACGGGCGATTGTACTTCGGCGCCTCGTCAGCCAGCGGCGCCAGCGGAATATCGCACACGATCTGACCGTGCCAACGCAGCGTGAGCCTGCCTGTCGGGGTCGTCTCACCGATCACCGCAGCGTCCAGTCCCCATTTCTGAAAGATCGCCTTGGCCTGGGCTTCGCGGCCCGGCTTCAGCACCATGAGCATGCGCTCCTGGCTTTCGCTGAGCATGAACTCGTACGGCGTCATGCCATCTTCGCGCGCCGGCACCTGATCGAGATCGAGTTCGATACCGGCGCCGCCCTTCGACGCCATTTCGATCGATGACGACGTCAGCCCCGCCGCACCCATGTCCTGGATGCCAATGATGGCGTCGGTCGCCATCAATTCGAGACATGCTTCGATCAGCAGCTTCTCCAGAAACGGATCGCCGACCTGCACGGTCGGCCGCTGCGCCTCGGAATCGTCGTCGAACTCCGCCGACGCCATCGTCGCGCCGTGGATGCCGTCGCGGCCGGTCTTGGCGCCGACATAGACTACCGGATTGCCGGCGCCCCGGGCCGCGGCGGTGAAGATGCGGTCTTTCGGCGCGATGCCGAGACAGAACACGTTGACCAATATGTTGCCGTTGTAGCGGGCGTCGAAATTGGTTTCCCCGCCGACTGTCGGCACGCCCACGCAATTGCCGTAGAAGCTGATCC
>CAZNTI010000356.1:0-2809 GCA_964575885.1 uncultured Terricaulis sp. | reverse complement strand
GCAGAACCTCAACCCGGCGCTCGAAATCCAGGGCGTGCTGCTGACCATGTACGATCGGCGCACCACGTTGTCGGATCAGGTCGCGGCGGAAGTACGCAAGCACTTCCCGGACAAAGTGTACGAAACGGTGATCCCGCGCAACGTGCGCGTCAGCGAAGCGCCCTCGCACGGCCTGCCGGTGATCATCTACGATCAGAACGCGCCGGGCAGCAAAGCCTACATCCAGTTCGCCAAGGAAATGATCGAGCGCGAGAAGACATTGGCGGCGTAAGGCCTCTTTACGGCTCGGCAACACTTTGTTTGCACGCTGTTAAGCATCGAATCGGACGGGCAGGAGAGCGGCATGAGCGAGTTTGCAAGGCCACGCGGGCTTGGGCGCGGGCTCTCGGCCTTGTTGGGCGAGCCGGTCAAGACCGATGCGCCGGCGGTGGCGAGGCCGCTGCCGCCGCGCAACGTGGTGGAGCTGCCGGGCGCGGGAGCGCCGCCGCAACAGCCGCCCAGCGCCGGCCCCGACGCTGGTCCGCGCGGCATCCCGATCGATCTGGTGCAGCGCAATCCGCAGCAGCCGCGCAAGCATTTCGGTGAGGAGGAGCTGGCTGAGCTGGCCAGCTCGATCCGCGCCTACGGCGTGCTGCAGCCGATCCTGGTCCGCCCGATTGCAGGCGGCAAATACGAGATCGTCGCCGGCGAGCGGCGCTGGCGCGCGGCCCAGCGCGCCGGCCTGCACGCGATCCCGGCGGTGGTGCGCGACCTCGACGAAGTCGAAGTGCTCGAGATTGCCATCATCGAGAACGTGCAGCGCGCCGATTTGAACCCGATCGAAGAAGCGCAAGGCTTCCAGGCGCTGATCGATCGCTTCGGCCGCACCCAGGAGGAGATCGCCGAAGCTGTCGGCAAGTCGCGCCCGCACATCGCCAACATGCTGCGGCTTTTGAAGCTGCCGGAAGACCTGCAGCAGATGGTGCGCGACGGGCGCCTTTCGGCCGGCCACGCGCGCGCGATTCTTACCGCGCCCAACCCGCATGCATTGGCGCTGCGGGTGCTGGAGGAGGGGCTGAACGTGCGCGAGCTCGAAAAGCTCGCCCAGCAAGCCAAGGACGAAAAGCATGGGCCTCGGGCATCCGCGGCCCCGGTGGAAACCAAAAGCGCCGACACCCGCGCGCTCGAGCAAAGCCTCTCCAATGCGCTGGGGCTCGACGTTGTCATCACCGAGAAGAGCGGCGTCAGCGGCGAACTCAAGATCAGCTACAAGTCGCTCGACCAGCTCGACGACGTGATCCGGCGACTGCGCGGCGGCTGAGCCGAAACCAAAAGGTAAAAGGGCCCGGCGCTGCCGCCGGGCCCTTTGGGTGACCGCACCAGGCGTCGCGGGGAGCTACGCGACGATCTGGGCGGCTTGGCTGGTGATCGCCATCGCGAACGGAACGAACACGGCGCAGGCAGCGATGATGGCGTAAAACTTGGTCATTTCGGAACTCTCTCGAATTTGGCGGGATTGAGCGGGCGGCAAGCGCCTTAGGCGACGATCTGGGCGGCCTGGGTGAGCGTGGCGTAGGCCAGCGGCGCGAATACCAAGGCGGCGAGAACGAGGCTGAAGAGAGTGGTGCGGGTCATGGGTCTTGCTCCGGTTTCTCGAAGCGGCAGCGCTTCGATGAGTTGAAGCTAAACGCCCGCTTACCCTGCCGCCGTGACCTTGGTCACGACGCAGCGGCGCTCCGTGCCGGACGCGCCAGCGCGGGCGCTGCTGCTGGCGATCGAGCGCGACCCGAAAAAGATGATGGCGTTGTTGGCGGGGTGACGTCTTTTCTCTTGACCTCTGCGCGCTCAGCGTGACCCATTAATGAATGTTTAATGGAGGCGGGCATGTCGGGCGATGTGTCAAAACCCCACTTTGCTTACTGGAAGCCAGGCTCGGAGGAACGCTACATCCGGATTTTCATGAGCCATCGTTGGGGGCCGGATCGCGATCTGTATGAGCAAGTTTTGAGTCAGCTGCGCAGTCAAGGACACTGCATCCAAGATGTGTCCCTCACGGAGCAGCAGAAATTAACAGGGGCGCGTGGCGGTGATGTCCCTGACCTTAAGATCCAAGCTGAGGTCGCAGCACGGATTTTCACTTCGGACATCGTGATCGTCGCGAGCCGACCAGCCATTACTCGGTCTGATTGGGTGATGTGGGAGCTTCGCATTGCTGCGATCGGATACGGAGTGCCGATCTTATTTCTCGATTTCGACAACCAACAAAGGCGATCTGCGATTGTCGCTGAGGTTTCGGCTTTGAAGCTGCCGCATGATGTGTGTCGGCCGATCGTAACCGAAATTGTCCCCCGCGTGATCGAACTTGTCGGCGGGCGGCCTAAATGGGGGATGCGCCTCTTAGAGGCCGACCCCAGCTTGCGTTTTCGCGGACCGCCGATGCTTGATGATATCAATAAGCGGCTTCCATACCGCGCGGCTCTTCCTGAGGTTCCCACAGGTTAAGCTAAAGCCTGCGCGCCGCAGACGGCCCCCCCTCCACCCCCGCCGGATCGCTTTCCCCGCGCGAAACCACTGTGGCGATCGCTAGGTCGCCGGTGACGTTCAAGGTGGTGCGGCACATATCCAAGAAGCGGTCGACGCCGAGGATGAGGCCGATGCCCTCCACCGGCACGCCGACCATGCCGAGGATCATCGCGATCACCGGCAACGAGCCGGCAGGCACGCCGGCGGTGCCGATGCCGCCCAGGATACACACCAGCATCACGATCACCTGCTGGGTGAGGGACAGCTCGATGCCGAAGAACTGCGCCAGGAACAGCACCGTCACGCC
>CAZNTI010000355.1:0-2813 GCA_964575885.1 uncultured Terricaulis sp. | reverse complement strand
CGCGGTCTTTCGCCGGGGTCAAAACGACTTTCGCGCCGAGGAAGCGCATCAGCTTGCGCCGTTCGATTGAGAAGCTCTCCGCCATGGTGATGACGAGCGGATAGCTCTTCGCCGCGCACACCATGGCGAGGCCGATGCCGGTGTTGCCGCTGGTGGCTTCGACGACAGTCTGGCCCGGCTTCAATTCGCCCGAGCGTTCGGCCGCTTCGATCACGCCCAAGGCAAGGCGGTCCTTCACCGAGCCCAGCGGGTTGAAGGCTTCGATCTTCACCCAAAGATTCACGCCCTGGGGAGCGATGCGGTTCAGGCGCACGACCGGCGTGCGGCCAATGGTTTCAAGGATGCTGTGATAGCGCGTCATAGCGAGCGACCTCCGAACCGGCGAGACAACAGGCAAAATCATCGCGCCGCCAGTGCCGCACGTCACGCCCCGGCCAGGCAGCGGTCAAGCCGCTAAGGCGCCGGCGGCGCCGAGGCCGTCTCGACATGCGCACGCCATTGGCCAAGCAGCGCGACGTCAGAATCATTACGCAACGCCTCGGTCGGCTTGAAGCCGGGCTGTTGCGCCACGCAATAGGCGATGAGTTTGCGCATCCGCGCAACGCGAAAGTAGTTGCAGTGGATCAGTTCGCTCCAGGTCACGTGCCGCGACAACAGATCGGCGGGGTTCTGATCGCCCTCCAAGCTGAGGGTGCTGAGCGCGGCGCGAATGCGCGCAAGCGCCACCGCCGCGGCGCGATCGCTGGAGGCGCTGATCTCCTGCTCCAACGCCGGCGGCAAAGACGGCAGCGGCGACGCCATCCAGGCGGGCTGCGGGGTCGCATCGACGGCGATCTCGCCGTGGGAATCGCCCCCGTACCCGAGCGCCACCAGCTGCGCGCGAGTCATGGCGTTGAGAGCGCCGGCCAGCGCAAGGCTGATGAAATGGGCCGCCCACAGCACCAGCCTGTGCACGAGCAGGCCAAGCAACCAGATCGCGCCGACGCCCATAAGCCCGCCGACCACAAGCGTCGCGATGGCGACTGCGGCGTTAGTCCCGGCGCTGTCGCCGGGGCTCAGCTCGATCAGGCGCAAGAGTTCAAACAGGCCGATCGCCGGCAGGCCCACGATGGCGAGCGAATCGCGGGCGAAGCTCTTGAACGGATCGGCGCAGTCCGCCGCCGACGCGCCTGGGGCCTCGCAGGACGGGGCGGGCACGAAGGGCGTCCAGTCATTGATGCGATCGGAAAGCTCCACCCAGAGCGCCGGGTTGGCGAACGCCGCCATCCCCACCGGGATCAGCAGCAGCGACAGGAACGCCAACGGCGGCGCGGCAAACTCAGGCGTGAACGGGCGGAAGCGGATGTCCTTTAACAGCCGCCCGCCATTGATGACCTCGTCATCGCGATGCCACAGCGCGATAAGGCGCGGACCGAATTTCTGCGCCAAGCGCGCACGCAGGCGCGCATTGGCTGCGCGCAGCTTGCGCGGCTGCAGCCGCCGCAACATCACATACAGACCCAGCAGCACCACTGCCGAGGCAACCAGAAAGGGAAGGTCGAAGACGGGGTTTTGCAGCCCCGGGCCGCCACGCGTCAGCGCCTCGTAAATCAGGAACGCGCATGACGCCAGAAACGCCAGCCACATGATGAAGAGATAAAACACGATCAGATACACAGCGACGCCGCGCGTGCTCAGACGCGAGAACAGCAGTGCGCGGCGCTTCAAGGCGATAAAGGGCGTGCCGACCGTGATCCAGCGCCGCAAATGGTTCAGCGCAACGCCGCGTTCTTCGGCGATGGCAAGCGCCTGATCGATCGTCGAGCCGCCGTGGCTGTGGCCGACTAGGCAATAGGGCTCCTGCGCCGCTTCGAGTTCGGCCAGTTTGTCCACCAGCGCGCCGCCGGCGCGATAGCGCTCGGTTTCGCTATTGGCGCCGCTCCATACAAACGGCTCGAAGCGCAAATCGCCCTGCTCGGCGGCCACTAGAGCCTGCAGGTCGGACTCGAACTCGCCCCCGCGCTGCCACCATTTGTCGCCCGTGTCGGGACCCGTGTCGCTGGTCCCGTGGAGCGTAATTATTGTCGCCATCTCCGCCCTTCCCCAGCGCAGTTTGCATGGGCGGTGAGCTTGGAGCAATGGATTTGGGCCGGCAGCGGCGCCACGCCTACCAGCCGCAGGCGCGGCCCCGGTTCTCTTCCTGCATGTAGCTCATCAGCGGCTGGAAGTAGCGCGCCATGGCGCCGCCATCCATCTGCCTGGTTCCGGTAAAGGCTTCGAGCGCATCGGGCCAGGGCTGCGATGCGCCCATCTCCAGCATGCGGTTGAAGCGCGCGCCGACCTCGCGGTTGCCATAGACGGTGCAGCGGTGCAGCGGCCCCTGCCAGCCCGCCTGCTGGCACGCCGCTTCGTAGAACTGGAATTGCAGCACGTACGACAGGAAGTAGCGCAGGTACGGCACGTTGTTGGCGATGTGATATTTGGCGCCGGGATCGAACATGGTTTCGTCGCGCGCGCTCGGCGGGCGAATGCCCTGATAGCGCTGGCGCAGCTCCCACCAGGCGGCGTTGTAGTTTTCCGGCGTGATGCGTCCGTCGAACACCTGCCAGCGCCATTGATCCATGGTCAGCGCGAACGGCAGGAAGGCGATCTTGCCCAGCGCCTGCTCCATTAGCAGGCTGGTGTCGGCGGAGGCCGGCGGAATCTGGTTGCGGCGCAGGAGCCCGATCTCAGCCAGATATTCCGGCGTCATGTTGAGCGCGATGAAGTCGCCGATGGCCTCGTGGAAGCCGACATGGGCGCCGTTCTGATAGAGATACGGCTGGTTCATGTAG
>CAZNTI010000354.1:0-2816 GCA_964575885.1 uncultured Terricaulis sp. | reverse complement strand
ATGATCAGCACCAGGCCCACCGCCAGCACCAAAGGCACGAAGCCGCCGCTCCACACCTTGGTGAGGTTCGACGCCAGGAACACCCCTTCGATGAACACGAACGGCGCGCACAACGCCGCCGCAAACCAGAGCGGCAGCTTCCATAGTTTCCAAAGCACGATGAACGCGAGGCAGGTGGTGACCACCATCTCGCCGGTCACCGCGATGCCGTACGCGGCGGCAAGCCGGGTCGAGGAGCCGAACGCGAGCGTAAGCACAATGATGCCCGCGAGCATAATCCAGTTGATCTGCGGCATGTAGATTTGGCCGGCCTGGGTCTCGGACGTGCGGCGGATTTCCATGCGCGGCAGGAAGCCGAGTTGACTCGCCTGCTGGGTCAGCGAGAACGCGCCGGTGATCACCGCCTGGCTTGCGATGATGGTGGCGGCGGTGGCCAAAATCACCAATGGCAGCCGCAAGGCGTCGGGCGCCATCTCAAAGAAGATGTTTTCCAGCGTTTCCGGTCGCGCCAACACCAGCGCGCCCTGCCCGAAATAGTTGAGCGTCAGACACACCAGGATCAGCACCCACGCGAACTGGATCGGCCGGCGGCCGAAATGGCCCATGTCGGCGTAAAGCGCCTCCGCCCCAGTCACCGCCAGAAATACCGAGCCCAGGACGATGAAGCCGAGAACGCCGTGGTTCAGCATGAAAGAGATGCCATGGGTCGGCAGCAGCGCTTGCAGGATGCCGGGATCGTCCATGATGTGCCACGCGCCCATCGCGCCCATGACCAGGAACCACACCATCGTGATCGGCCCGAAAAAGGCGCCCATGCGCCCGGTGCCGCGCGCCTGCAGCGCAAACAGGCCGACCAGAATGCCAATGCTGATCGGCAGCACCAAGGGTTCGATGCGGCCCTCGAACCCAGGAACCGCTTTCAGGCCCTCCACCGCAGAAAGCACCGAAATCGCCGGGGTGATGAGCGCGTCGCCATAAAACAATGCGGCCCCAACAACGCCGAGCAGGAATATCAGCGGAGTGCGTCGGCCGAACGCACGCTGCGCCAGCGCCATCAAGGCCACCGTGCCGCCTTCGCCTTTGTTGTCGAGCCGCATCAACAGCAGCACGTATTTGAGCGTGACGATGAGGATCAGCGCCCAAAAGATCAGCGATACGATGCCGATCACCTCGTCTCGCCGCGGCGGAGCGCCGCCGGCGACATGCAGCAGCGACTCGCGCAGCGCATAAAGCGGACTGGTGCCGATGTCGCCGTAGACTACCCCGATCGACCCGATAAGCAGCGTCCAAAAGCCAGCGTGCGCCACGGCGCCATGACCGTTGCGCTCCGCTCCAGCAGCAGCGTTCTTATCCGGTGGAGGCGCGTCGGCGGACGCCTGCGCCATGGTCATATCCCCTTCGGGCAAACGAAGCGGCCCGACCCAGGGGCGCGCGTTTACGCCTATTCACCAGCCTGGGCAAATCATTGCGCCCGCCCCTCAATGCGCCGCCCATGCTTTTGGATTGGTTAGCAGGCCGGCCCCGCGGCTCAGAAATCGACCGCCAGGCCCTTGCGCTCCCAGTCCCCGAAGCGGGTCGGCTCAGGCCCGGCCGGGCCGCCGAGCTCGGTTTCGTGCGTTGCCCCAGCCGCTTGCGCGCGACGCGCCTTCGCCTCCGCCAAAGCGCGCTCGGCTTCTGGCGTCAGAACCCGGCCCTCGACTGGCTGCTCCATATTGAACCTCGCGCCTTCGCACTCGATATCTCGCTACGATAAGTGAGGAGTAAAATGAACCACCTAAAGACGTTTGCTCTGCTGGCGGCGCTGACGGCGCTGTTTGGCGGCGTCGGCTACCTGATCGGCGGCACGGCGGGCATGCTGATCGCGCTGGCGGTGGCGGCGGCCATGAACCTCTTTGCCTATTGGAACGCCGACAAAATGGTGTTGAGCCATTTTCGCGCCCAGCCCGTCGAGCCCGGCCACCCCGATCCGCGGGTGCGGGCCTATGTGGAAGACACGCTGGCGCTCGCTCACCGCGCTGGGCTGCCGGCGCCGAAGGTCTACATTATCGACAACCCGCAGCCGAACGCATTCGCAACCGGGCGTGATCCCGAACACGCCGCGGTCGCAGCGACGACCGGCTTGCTGGGCCTGCTTTCGCGCGACGAAATCCGCGGCGTGATGGCGCACGAGCTGGCGCACGTGAAGAACCGCGACACGCTGACTATGACTGTCACCGCAACGATCGCAGGTGCGGTAGCCATGCTTGCGAACTTTGCGCTCTTCTTTGGCGACCGCGACCGCAACATCGTGGTGAGCCTGCTGATCATGCTGCTGGCGCCTATCGCCGCATCGCTGGTTCAGATGGCGATCAGCCGCGCCCGCGAGTATGAGGCCGATCGCATCGGGGCCGAGATTGGCGGCGATCCGGAAGCGCTGGCGAGCGCCTTGAGCAAAATCGAGGCTTATGCCCGCGATCGCGTCAATGTCGACGCCGAGCGCAATCCGGCCATGGCCCACCTCTTCATCATCAACCCGTTGTCGGGGCGCGGCGCCGACAATTTGTTTTCCACCCACCCCAATACCAAAAATCGGATCGCCCAGCTCATGGAATTGGCGCCCCGGTTCGGCCGGTCGGTCCCCCTGACCCCCGCGCCGCAGGCTGGCCGTCCGTGGTCGCGGCGTCGCGGCCCGTGGGGCTGACACGCGCGCCTTTACTCACGGCTGGGTCGATCTAGCTGAACTGTCTAGCGCGGGGGCGTCGAGCCGTTGCGCAGATGGTTGATGAAGCGTTAACCAGCGCAGCGCGAGCCTGGGCCGCAAGGCTCTTCCGGCTCGC
>CAZNTI010000353.1:0-2820 GCA_964575885.1 uncultured Terricaulis sp. | reverse complement strand
GGCGCCAAGGCGCCGGCCAAGGAGGCTGCGCCCAAGCGCCCGCCGACGCCGAAGGGCGACTACGAGCCGCGTCTCAAGCTGCGCTATCGCAACGAAATCAAGGCGAGCCTTCGCGAGCAGTTCAAGTATTCCAACGAGATGCAGATCCCGCGCATCGAGAAGATCGTGATCAATATGGGCGTCGGCGAAGCGACCCAGGATTCCAAGAAGCTTACCTCGGCGATCGAGGCCTTGACCGCGATCTCCGGTCAAAAGCCGGTCGCCACCAAGGCGCGCAAGTCGATCGCGGCGTTCAAGCTGCGTGAGGGCATGAGCGTCGGCGCCAAAGTCACTTTGCGTGCGGACCGGATGTATGAGTTCCTCGATCGCCTGATCACCATTGCGCTGCCGCGGGTGAAGGACTTTCGGGGCCTGAACGGCAAGAGCTTCGACGGGCGCGGCAATTACGCCATGGGCATCAAGGAACACATCGTGTTCCCCGAGATCAATTACGACCAGATCGATCAGGTTTGGGGCATGGACATCGTCGTTTGCACCACCGCGCGCAACGACGCTGAGGCCAGGGCCCTGTTGAAGGAGTTCGATTTCCCGTTCCGGAACTGACGACCGCAAGGTTCGTCCACCCCAGAACGCATCGGGAGAGAGTGAAAGCATGGCGAAGACAAGTTCCATCGAACGCAACAAGAAGCGCGAGCGGTTGTCGAAGAAATTCGCAGCGCGCCGTGCGAAGTTGCGCGCCACCGCCCTCAACGAGGATTTGCCGCTCGAAGAGCGCTTCGACGCGCGCCTCAAGCTGGCTCAGCTGCCGCGCAATTCGTCGCCGACCCGCATTCGCAACCGCTGCGAGCTGACGGGCCGCCCGCGGGCGTTTTATCGCAAGCTGCGCATCTCGCGTATCGCGCTGCGGGATTTGGCCTCTAAGGGTCAGGTCCCCGGCATGATCAAGTCGAGCTGGTAAAGGGACGCGCATGAACCTGAACGATCCCATCGGCGATCTGATCACACGCATCCGCAACGCCCAGCTGCGCGGCCGCTCTAAGGTTGTCTCTCCGGCCTCGACGCTGCGCGTGCGCGTGTTGAACGTGCTGAAAGACGAGGGCTACATCCGCGACTTCCGCGAACTCGAGAGCGACGGCCACAAGGAAATCGAGATCGAGCTCAAATATTACGAGGGCGCCCCCGCCATTCACGAGATTCAACGGGTATCCAAGCCGGGTCGGCGCGTTTACTCGTCGATCAAGGACTTGCGCCTGGTGCGCAACGGCTTGGGCATCTCCATCCTCTCCACGCCGAAGGGCGTCATGAGCGACAACGCCGCTCGCGACGCCAATGTCGGCGGCGAGATCCTTTGCGAGGTTTACTGATGTCGCGCCTCGGCAAGAAACCGATCCCAGCCCCCTCAGGCGTCACCGTGACGGTGAAAGGTCAGGAGGTGAGCGTGAAGGGCCCGAAGGGTGCGCTGAGTTTCCGCGCCCACGACGACGTCGAGGTGGCGTTCGCGGACGGCGCGCTCTCGGTGAAGCCGCGCCACGAGACGACGCGCGCGCGCGCGCTTTGGGGCACGACACGCGCGGTGCTGGCCAATCACATCCAGGGCGTGAGCCAGGGCTTCGAGAAGAGTCTCGAAATGACCGGGGTCGGTTATCGCGCGGCGATGCAGGGCAAGAATCTGCAGCTGCAGCTCGGCTACAGCCACGACATCGTTTACGAGCCGCCGGAAGGCGTGAGCTTGGCGGTGCCGAAGCCGACCGAGATCAAGGTCAGCGGCATCGACCCGCAGGTGGTGGGCCAGGTCGCCGCCGAACTGCGTTCTTATCGTCCGCCCGAGCCGTACAAAGGCAAGGGTGTCCGCTACGCCGGCGAACATATCCGCCGCAAGGAAGGCAAGAAGAAGTAACGCCATGGTCCGCAAGCTCGACCCAACGGCGCGCCGCGCCCAACGCAACCGCACCCGGCTGAAGACGCTGGCGGGCGAAGGCCGGCTGCGCTTGTCGGTGTTTCGTTCGTCGAAGCATATTTCGGCGCAGCTCATCGACGATCTCAAAGGCGTCACCGTGGCGTCCGCTTCAACCTTGGACGAAGCCTTCAAGCAGTCCGGCAAGAAGAGCTCCGACAAAGATGGCGCGGCCATGATCGGCAAGCTGATCGCAGAGCGCGCGCTCGCGGCCGGCAAAAAGACGGTGGTCTTCGATCGCGGCCGCTACGTGTTCCATGGCCGGGTGAAAGCCCTCGCCGACGCCGCCCGCGAGGGCGGCCTGGATTTCTGAGGAAGTAAGATGAGCGACGAAACCCCAGGCGGTGCGCCTGCTGAAACTTCAGCGCCGGAAGAGCAGCGCCCGCGCGGTGGGCGTGGCCCGCGTCGCGGCGGCGCGGGCGGGGGGCCTGGCGGCAATCGCGGGCGTCGCGATGACCGCGGCGGCGGCCGTGGCCGGGACTCGAACGAAGAGCGCGCCGACGGCGAACTCGTCGACAAGCTGGTGGCCATCAACCGCGTCGCCAAAGTGGTGAAGGGCGGCAAGAATTTCGGCTTTGCGGCGCTCGTCGTCGTTGGCGACAAGAAGGGCCGCGTCGGCTTCGGTCATGGCAAGGCGCGCGAAGTGCCGGAAGCGATCCGCAAAGCCACCGAGGAAGCGAAGAAAACGATGATCCGGGTGCCGCTTCGTGAAGGGCGCACCCTGCACCATGATGGCCGCGGCCATTGGGGCGCGGGCAAGGTGATGTTGCGGGCAGCCCCCGCGGGCACCGGCTTGATCGCTGGGGGCCCGATGCGCGCAGTGCTCGAAGTGCTCGGCGTCTCCGACGTTGTGGCCAAGTCCAAGG
>CAZNTI010000352.1:0-2821 GCA_964575885.1 uncultured Terricaulis sp. | reverse complement strand
ACCCACGCCTGTATCCCCGAGAGCGGACCGCCCGCGGTGCGCACTTCCGTTGCGGTGCGCTCCGAGTGCGCGATGCCGCGCCCGGCGCTCATCCAGTTCAGGTCGCCTGGCTGGATGGCCTGGGCCGAGCCCAAGGTGTCGCGATGAAAAATCTCGCCGGCGAACAGGTAGGTCACGGTGGCCAGATTGATATGCGGATGCGGCCGCACATCGATGCCTGCGCCCGCCGGAAAATCCGCCGGGCCCATTTGATCGAAGAACACGAACGGCCCGATCATCCGCCGCTCCAATGCGGGCAGCGCGCGGCGCACTTCAAAGCCGCCGATATCGCGCGCCCGCGGCACAATGACGGTGTCGACCGCGCGCCCAGGGGCTGCGTCTGAAATGGGATCGAGGTCGTCGCCGGCGCGGATGCTCATATCGCAAGACTTAGAACGCCTGCGGCGCCTCGCAACCGTGTTTTGCAAAGTCCTGTGCGAGCAGCTAGAACGCCTCGCCGCCGCACTGGGGGGCGGCGTTCAAGGAGAAAACACCATGCGGATTCTGATCGCTTTGGCCGCCGTTGCGGCTCTGGGCCTCGCCGCTTGCAGCCAAGCGGAAACCGAAAAGGCCGGCGCTGACGCCGAACAAGCCGCCAGCGAAGCCGGCCAAGCGCTTGAAAACGCTGGCGAAGAAGCCGCTGAAGCGGCGTCGGAAGCCGGCGAAGCGGTTGAGAACGCGACCAACGAGGCCGCCGGCGCCGTCGAGCGCGCGACCGACGACAACGAAGCGACCACGCCGTAACGCGCCACCATCGCTCTTAGAACGGGCGGGGCGCAGCGCGCGCTCCGCCCGTTTCTGTGTCGGCTTGCCGGCGCCGACCGGGGATCGGCGGATGTGGCGTGAGCGTGTGATCGGGGAACTCGTGATCAAAGTCGTGCTTTGGGTCTTGAGCGTGGCGGCGCTTTTGACGGGCCTGGCCCTCATCGGCGCGGGCGCGCTGGCGCCATCCGCTTCTCAATACGGCCAGGACGCGCTGCGCATGCTCGCCATCGCCGGCGTCGCCGGCGGCGTCTGTGCGATCGCCTTTGGGGGCGTCGTCAATCCACTGCTCGCGCAACGCGTCGCGTTCCTGCGCATTGGCGCGGTGCGGATCGCGGCCGTCGCATCGACGCTTGTGCTCGGCGCGGTCGCCGCCGGCTGCATGCTGCTGTTTGCGTCCAACGCCATCACCGACATCCGCAACGAACGCTACGTCCAATTCAGCGTGCCGACCGGCCAATTGCCGGACGCCGTCTGGAGCGGACGCGACACCGTCGAGCGCCTGCTGATGGGGCACAGCCCGCTCAGCGACGGCGAACTCGCCAGCCCCGATGCGCCGCCGCTGTTGTGCGGCTTCTTCGGCCTTCAAGACGACGCAACCTTAAGCGCCGCACTCGAACTCAATCCGGACTTCGCCGGCAATCCCGTCGCCTATCGCGAAAACATGACCGACTTCGCGGCGCTGCTGGCGCGCCGTCCCGACGAGAACGCCGACGGTTTGATCATGCTCGCCGAAGCTCTGCGCTTCTGCGCGGCGGGCGACGCCCCCGATCACGTACGCGCCGCGGCGCTGCTGCAAACCGTCGCCGACACCGGCAATTCGACCGCGGCGGCGCTGCTCGGCCAGCGGCGTCTGCGGCGCGTGGGCGTGGCGCGCGACGAGGCCGCTGCAATGGCGCTGTTTCAACGGGCCGCGAACGCCGAGAACGCGCTCGGACAGCTGTTTCTGGCGCAGGCGTTCGAACGCGGACTTGGCGGCGCGCCGAGCGACCCGGCGCGCGCGCTTGCGCTTTACGAGGCGGCGGCGGGCCAAGGCCAGGTCAGCGCCGTCGAGCGCCTGGCCGAAGCCTACGCCACAGGTGCGCTTGGAGTGCGCAGCGAGTCGCGGTCCGCGGCGGCGTACAAGCGTTTGTGCACGCTGCTGCAGGACGAGTGCATCGGCCGCGCCCAGCGCCTGCGCGAAGGCGACGCCGCCGCCCGCGCCGCCGCTCTGGCGATGTTCGAAGCGGCGTGTGAGAACCGCGATCCGCTCGGCTGCTTCAGCCAGGGCGTCATGGCCAATGCCGGCGAAACCGGCCCTCGCAATCCCCAGACCGCGCTCGCGGCGTTCGACCGCGGCTGCGCGCTGGAGGAAGCGACCAGCTGCTTCAACGCCGGCGTGCTGACCGAGAACGGCGCCCGCCCCGCCCCAGGCGCCACCGCGCTCAGCTACTTCCAGCGCGCCTGCACGCTCGATTACCAGACCGCCTGCGAGGCCGTGCGCGACCTCAGCCGCTAGGCCGCCTTGCGGTCGCTGTGGCCGTTGAACAGGAAGTCGTTGCCGTCAAATGACACCGTGATCTTGTCGCCGTCCTTGATGCGGCCTTCAAGAATGAGCCGGGCCAGCGGATCCTGTACGTCTTTCTGGATCACACGTTTCAGCGGCCGCGCGCCCCAGGCGGGGTCGTAGCCGCGTTTGGCCAGCTCCGCCTTGGCGCGGGTATCCAGCGCCAGCGTGATGCTGCGTGCAGCCAGCAGCGTTTCCAGCCGGGTCAGTTGGATATCGACGATGGCCCCCATCTGCGCGCGCTCCAGCCGCTTGAACAGGATGATTTCATCGATCCGATTCAGAAACTCCGGCCGGAAGCGCGCGCGCACTTCTTCCATCACCTGCCTGCGCACATCTTCGACGTCGGCGCCTTCGGGCTGATCGGCCAGGAATTGCGCGCCGGCGTTCGTGGTCATGATCAGGATCGTGTTCTTGAAATCGACGGTGCGGCCCTGCCCATCGGTGAGCCGGCCATCGTCGAGCACTTGCAGC
>CAZNTI010000351.1:491-2825 GCA_964575885.1 uncultured Terricaulis sp. | reverse complement strand
GCGGATTGGGGGTTGTGGGTGGGAAAAAGCGCGAAAAACAATGCTAGATAGTCATCTGTCCAATTCCGCATCGGCGCGACTGATCTTAAAAGAAGTTCAATTGTATGAATAGGATAGACCGCCGCTTTTGCACGGCCCCGATGATGGATTGGACGGATCGGCATTGCCGGGCGTTTCATCGCGCGCTCACGCGGCGTGCGTTGCTCTACACCGAGATGCTGACAGCAGACGCGGTGATCCATGGCGACCGCGAGCGGCTGCTGGGCTTCTGCGATGTCGAGCATCCGCTGGGGCTGCAATTGGGCGGAAGCGAGCCCGCAAAAATGGCGGCGGCGGCGCGCCTCGGCGCCGAACGCGGCTATGACGAGATCAACCTCAACATCGGTTGCCCTTCCGACCGCGTGCAGGCCGGGCGCTTCGGCGCGTGCCTGATGCGCGAGCCGGACTTGGTGGCGCGGTTGTGGGCGGCGGCGCAGGCGGCCGCCCCGAATGTGGGCGTCACCATTAAGTGCCGCCTTGGCGTCGACGATCAGCCGCCTCGCGAGGCGCTCTATGCGCTTGTCGATGCGTGCGCGCGCGAGGGCTGTACAACCTTCATCGTGCACGCGCGCAAGGCTTGGCTCGATGGACTTTCCCCGAAGCAGAACCGCGACGTGCCCCCGCTCGACTACGCGCTGGTGCGGACGCTGAAACGCGAGCGGCCCAGGCTCGAGATCGTCCTCAATGGCGGCCTGCAAGACCTCGATCACGCTCAGCGTGAGGCTGAAGGGCTCGATGGGGTCATGCTAGGGCGCGCCGCCTATCAGAACCCCGCGCTCTTGCTTGAGGTCGACGCACGCATCTTCGGCGCTGCAGCGCCTAGCGCCGATCGCTTCGCTGCGGTCGAGGCCCACATCGGCTACGTTGAAGCACGTCTGCGCGAGGGCGTGGCTTTGCACGCGATGACCCGGCACATGCTGGGGCTGTTCAACGGCCTTGCGGGTGGGCGGCGTTGGCGGCGCATCCTGTCGGAACGCGGCGTGCGCGCCGGCGCCGGCGTTGAGGTCTTGCGCGAGGCGATGGCGGCGGTGCGCACGCCGCACGCGCCGGCCCCATGAGCGGCGAACTGGCGTGGCTGCTCGCGGGCCTGGCGGCGACGGGCCTGTTCGCGGGTTTCGTCGGCGGTTTGTTCGGGGTCGGCGGCGGTGCGGTGCTGGTTCCGGTGCTCTACGCGTTGTTTGCGCTGCTGAACGTGGACGATAGCGTGCGCATGCACCTGGCTGTCGGCACCTCGCTGTCGACAATTGTCGCCACCTCTTGGCGCTCTCTTTCCGCGCATCAGCGCGCCGGCGCAGTTGACCGGGAAGTGCTGCAGCAGTGGGGACCGTGGATTGCGGCCGGAGCGCTTGCCGGCGCGACGCTGGCGGGGTTCGCCCAGACCGCTGTTCTGCTTGCGGTGTTCGGCGTCGGCTTGCTGCTGGTGGCGTTGCACATGGCGTTCGCGTCGCCGGCTTGGCGGCTGCGCGACGAATTGCCGGGCGGCCTCGCGCGGGTGGGAGTGGCGGGCGCCATCGGGGCCGTCTCGGCGATGATGGGGATCGGCGGCGGCGCCTTCGGCGTGACGCTGATGACGCTGTGCGGACGGCCAATTCACCAGGCGGTGGCGACCGCTTCGGGCTTTGGGGCCGCGATCGCGGCCCCCGCAGCATTAATCTACATCGCCACGGGCCTGGGGCGCGAAGGCCTGCCGCCTTGGTCGCTGGGTTTTGTAAGCCTGCCCGGTTTTGTCGCCCTTGCCCTGCTGACGGCGCTTTCCGCGCCATGGGGAGCGCGTTTGGCCCATACGTTGCCCCAGCAGGCGCTCAAGCGCGCGTTTGCGGCGTTTCTGGCGTTTATGGCGCTCAACATGCTGCGCGAGGCCTTCGTCGTCTAGGCGAGAGGCTCGGGTGAGCGCGCGGCGAGGCGGGCCGGCAGCGTCGCCATGATGCGCTGGCGCTCGGTTTCGGTGAGGCGGCCCCAGGCGGCGATTTCCTTTAGCGTTCGCCCGCACCCGATGCACAGGCCGCTGGCGCCTTCGACCGCGCAAACCTTGACACAGGGCGTCGAAACCGGAGCGGGAACCATCGACCACGAGCTAGTGCCTTGTCTCCAATTGAGCAATGGCCGCCTTGGCGGAGAACATCGAAAAACAATAAAACCGCATTGACGCTCGATAAAGATTATCGTATATCGATATTTGTCTGGATTCGCCGGCGAGTGAGCATCCGAAGCGGTGTTAGACGGCATCTGGGAGCGAGCCAGGCGAACGTTCGAGGAGGAGGGTCTTTCATGCGCTTTGCGTTAATCGCCACCTGC
>CAZNTI010000351.1:0-481 GCA_964575885.1 uncultured Terricaulis sp. | reverse complement strand
CGGCCGCCGCGGTCGCCGTTCCATGGGCTTTGGCTGCCAGCGGCCCGCAAATGTCGGGAGAAGAGTTCGTGGGCGCGGTACGGTGCGCGGCCTATGCCGAGGTCTCGGGCGCCGGCGCCGGCGACGCCCGTTGGCGGCTCAACGCTGAAGCCCAGCGCCAGCCTGCCGACACCGTGGCCATCGCCGAGGCGGAAGTCCGCGCCGCAGCGCGCGCGGCCATTGCCGAAGCCCAGCCCATGGCGGATATGCTAGCCGCCGCGTGCGCGCCTTTGACCATTGCGGGTATCGGCCCGCACAATGCCGGCTGAAGGGAGGCCGTTCCATGCTACGCGAGCTGACTTTTGCGGGCCTGATGAGTCTGGTGGGGGCCCCTTGCGCGGCCGCCTCGGAAGCGCCGGCCTGCGAGACCAACGATGCGCGCGGCGCCATTGAAGAGCCGGCGACGGCGCCGCCGCCGCCGACGGCGCGTCCGACCGTCGCC
>CAZNTI010000350.1:0-2841 GCA_964575885.1 uncultured Terricaulis sp. | reverse complement strand
CGCCGACCCGCACGTGGCGGGCGTCGTCGAAGGTCACGAAGCGGAAGCGCCCGCCGCCGCGAATGCGAATGACCGCAATGTCGGTGGCTTCGTCGGAGCCGACGATATCGGCCTGCAGTTCGCGCCCGTCGCTGGTGGTGACGGTGATCTCCTCAGCGCCCTGCACAACGTGATGGTTGGTGACGATCTCGCCGCGCTCGGTGATGAAGAAGCCCGAGCCGAGCGAGGTCGGCGCCGGACCCGGTCGGCCGGGGCGGCCGCGGAAGAATTCCTCGAAGCCCGGCGGCAGTCCTTCCGGGGCGGGGCCTACGGCGGCGTCCGGGCGCTGGCGCACGGCGATCGATACCACTGCCGGTCGCACCCGCTCGATCAGATCGGCGAAGCTTGCCGGGGCGCCGCCCGGGGGGGCGACCGCCGAAGGATTGATCTCCTGGGCGCCGGCGCTATGGCCCGGCAGCGACGGCGCTGCGGCGAGGCCCGTGAACAGGGCCGCGGCGGCGGCCCCGGTGACCAGGGTGCGGCGGATGTAGGGAAGGAACGCAGCGTCAGACATGAACACCCTCAAAAGCGCGTCTCGATTGGAAGCTCACCAAGGCGAGGTTGCAAGCACAAGATAGACTGGGATAGCGGTCGCGTAAGGGTGGTTTGGGGCGAAGTTGGGGTCAATCCGGACAAGCCGGCGCTGGCCGCGACGAACCGCCTGGCCGGAGCGGCAATCAGCGTTCGCCCTCTTCGGGGGTGAGCGCGTCGCTCCCGCTCGGCCCCCGGCGCAACGCCATGACCCCGATCAGCCCTGCCCCCAATAACAGCAGCGGCGCCGCCCAAAGCAGCCAGGTGCGGGCGTCGAAGGGCGGACGGAACACCACGAAGTCGCCGTAACGCTCGCGGAAGAAGCCGCGGATTTCGCTGTCACTGTCCCCGGCGGCGATGCGCTCACGCACCAGCGCGCGCATGTCGGCGGCCACATCCGCTGTGGATTGCGCGATCGGCTCGTTCTGGCACTGGACGCAGCGGATCTCCTGATCGAGGGCGCGGGCGCGCGCGTCCTGGGCCGGATCGCCGAGCACAGTCGGTGCGGCGGCCGCGATTAGCACGGCGAGAATGTTCATGCGGGCGCCTCCTTGCGACGCCGGCGCGCCAGCGCCGCCAGGCTCAGCACACCGCCCGCCGCCATCATCGCAGCGCCCAGGAAAATCAGCTGCACCATCGGGTTGTGATAAAGCCGCAGGCTCCACGCGCCGGGCCGGTCGCGCACCGCCTCGCCCAGCGCCACGTAAAGATCACCGTCAAGGCCGCTGAGAATGCCGACCTCGGTGGTGGGCGCAGGCGCAGTGGCGAAGTAGCGGCGCTCGGCCGAGAGCGGCGCAGCAGCGGCCCCGTGCTCGACGCGGAGATTGGCGCGGGTGGCGGAATAATTCGGTCCCTCGATGTCGCCGACTTCAAGCAGCGTGATGCGGCGTCCTGCGAACTCCACGCTCTCGCCCGGCGAAAGCGTGACCGCGCGTTCAGCGCGAAAACCGGTTTCAGCGATCGCGCCTAGCGTCAGCACGCCCGCGCCGATATGGGCAAGCGACATCGACCACACCGCCAGCGGCAAAAGCGCGAGCTTTCGCCAGCGCACACCGTCGCCGCGTTCAAGGCGCGCCCACAGATAGATGACACCGCCGGCGACCAGCCACACGCCGATCGCAAGCCCCAGCGCAGGCGCGGCCCGCCAGCCGCTGAGGACGAGCGCCGCGATCAAAGTCGCCACCCCCAAAAGCGCCGCCGGCGCGAGCTTCATGAGCGCGGCGCGCATATCGCCCACGCGCCAGGCCAACATCGGCCCAAACGGCAGCAGCAGAAACAGCGCACCCAGAAGCGGCGCAACAGTGAGATTGAAGAACGGAGGTCCCACCGAGATAAGGCCCCCGCCAAGGCCTTCGACGAGCAGCGGATAAAGCGTGCCGATCAGCACCACGCCCGCGGCGACCGCCAGTCCGAAATTGTTCCACACCAGCATGCTCTCGCGGCTCACCGCCGCAAATCCCGAGGGCTGCGCCAGCTTCGGCGCGCGCCACCCATAGAGCGCAAAGCCCGCGCCCAGCGCCACCGCCAACAACCCCAGCACGGCGATGCCGCGGCGCGGATCGACCGCAAACGCATGCACCGAGGTCAGCACCCCCGAGCGCACCAGGAACGTGCCAAGCAGCGCCAGCCCGAAGCCCAGGATGGCAAGCAGGATGGTCCAGCTCGCCAGCGACCCGCGCCGCTCGGTGACGATGGCGGAGTGCACCAGGGCGGCGGCGATCAGCCACGGCATGAAGCTCGCATTCTCGACTGGATCCCAGAACCACCAGCCGCCCCAGCCGAGTTCGTAATAGGCCCAGTACGAGCCGAGCCCGATGCCGATGGTGAGGCACGTCCAAGCCACCAGCGTCCACGGCCGCAGCGCGCGCGCCCAGGCCTGATCGGCGCGGCCTTCGATCAAGGCCGCCAGCGCCAGCGAGAACGGCACGCTCAAGCCGACATAGCCCAGGTAGAGCATGGGCGGATGCAGCGCCAAGGCTGGATCCTGCAGCAACGGATTGAGGCCGGCGCCTTCCAGCGGCGCGGGATCGAGACGGGCGAACGGGTTGGAGAGCAGCAGCGTGTAAACCAGCGCGCCGGCGGTGACCAAACCCTGCACGCCGACCGCGCGCGACCATAGCGGCTGCGCCTGGGCGCCGCGCGCCGAGGCCAGGATCGCGCCGAACAGCGCCGATACCAGGCACCAGAGCAGCATCGAGCCCTCGTGGTTGCCCCAGACCCCGGCGATCTTGTACAGGAAGGGCTTATCGACGTGGCTGTTGGAGGCCACCG
>CAZNTI010000349.1:0-2843 GCA_964575885.1 uncultured Terricaulis sp. | reverse complement strand
AATCTGTCGGGCGGCGAGAAGGTGCGGCTGCTGCTGGGGCTGATGGCGCACCAAAAGCCGCACGTGCTTATTCTCGACGAGCCGACCTCGCACCTCGATATCGACAGCCGCGAGGCGCTCATTCACGCCATCAACGCCTATGAAGGCGCGGTGCTGCTGATCACCCACGACATCTATCTCGCGGAGGCGTGCGCGGACCGGCTGTGGCTCGTCTATCATGGGCGCGCGCGCCAATATGACGGCGATCTGGAGGATTATCGCAAGCTGGTCGCCGCCGCCGACCGGCCGGCCAATCTCGACGCCAAACCTGGCCCGTCGCGGTCGGAGGTCGCCGCCGCAAAGCCAAAGAGCTCTAAATACACCCTGCAGCGGCGGCTCGAAGCTGCGGAGGCGGAGCTGGAACAGGCGCAGACCGCGCTCGCCCACGTCGATGCGGCGCTCGCCGATCCAGAGCTGTTCACGCGCGATCCCCAGCGCGGCGCTCTGTTGAGCCGCGAACGCGCTGATGTGGCCGCAGCGCTCGCGCGCGCGGAAGCCGCGTGGCTGGAGGCGAGCGAAGCGCTGGAGGCATAAGACCGCGGATAACCGGACGAAACCTTGCGTTGGCGCAAAGCCGCTTCAAGGCGGCTGCGGTAGAATCCTCGTGCTTCGGTGGCGCCGCGTGCCGCTGCGCTCTATAGTGGGTGTTGCGGAAGGAGACGGTCGATGAGCTGGAAAGACATCCTCGTTCTCGTCGCTGACGCCGAAGTCGATGAGCCGGCGCTGGCGCTCGGCGAAGCGCTGGCGCGACAGTGCGCCGGTTGTCACCTTGCGGCGGCCTTCTTGACGGCCTTGCCGGACGAGCCGCTGGCCTATGAGCCCACCGTGGTCGCCGGCGTTTGGGCCGAGCTTTTGGGGCGCGCCCGCGCCGAATCGGGATCTGAACGCAAGAAAGTCGAAGCGCGGCTGGCGCAGTTCGAACGCGCCTGCGAATTGCGCGCCGCGGAGGCGCTTTCGCGCGATCTGGGGCGGGTGGCGGCGGTGCACGCGCGCTACGCCGATGTCGCGGTAATGACGCGCCCAGGCGACGGCCCAGGGCTTGAAGTGCGTGAGGAGATTGTCGAGGGCGTGCTTTTCCATTCCGGGCGCCCGGCGTTGATTGCGCCGCCGGGCTGGCGCGGAACCGGCATCGGCAAGCGCGTGGTGGTCGCCTGGGACGCCAGCCGCGAGGCCACGCGCGCGCTGTCGGAGGCGCAGTCGATCCTCGACCGCGCCGAGCAGGTGACGGTGCTCACTGTTGACGCCAAGCCCAAGATGTTCGGGCATGGCGATCAGCCTGGGGCCAACGTCGCCGCGCACCTGTCGCGCCGCGGCCTGCCTGCGGAGGTGCGCAACATCGATTCGATGGGCCGCTCGGCGTCCGCGGCGATCCTCGAAGAAGCGACGGCGCTTGACGCCGATCTGGTGGTGATGGGCGGTTATGCGCACTCTCGGCTGCGCGAGCTGGTGTTCGGCGGCGCTACGCGCGATCTGCTGCGCACCGCCACGGTGCCGCTGCTGATGGCGCATTAAGGCCAAGTCATCGCAAATACCGCCGCGCAGACGCCGCAAGCCGTTATACTCGCGAGGCGCGGTGCGCACAGGCGGAGGCGGCGATGAAATTCCTCAGCGATGAAGACAAGGCAGGTCTGCTGGCGGCCGAGGACACGCTGCCGCGTACGCCGCTGCCGACTCAGATCGTCTCCAGCGATGAGTATGCGCCGCCGCCCCAGACCCCACAGCAGCGCGAGGCGGAGGCGCGGCTCTTTGCCTTGGCTGACGAGATTGCGCCCAAGCACGGGCTGTCGCGACGGCGCTTCTTTCAGACCACGTCGGGCATGGCGGCGGCGTTCGTGGCGCTCAACGAAACCTTCGGAGAGGGCCTGTTCGGGGCCAGCCGCGCCGAGGCGATGACGCCTGAACAGGCCGACGAGCGCGCCGCGGCGCTTGCCGACCAATTCATCATGGACATGCACACCCATTTCCTGCGCGACGACACCCGGCTCACCGGTTTCGTGCGCATGCGCGAGGCAGTGGGCCGGCAGGGCTGGAACCCGGACCTGGGCGGCGAGCAGACCATCGAGCATTTGAAGTTCGACAATTATCGGCGCGAGATCTTCCTCGACAGCGACACCAAGATCGCGCTGATCTCGTCTGCGCCCTCCGATATTCCCGAGGATTGGTTCCTCACCAATGCGCAAATGGCGCAGGCGCGCACCCGCGTGAACGAAGCGGCAGGCTCGCGCCGGCTCATGACGCACGCGATCTTCACGCCCGGCGCTCCAGGCTGGCTTGAGCAGCTCGACGCCGCACTCGCGCTGCGGCCCGACAGCGTCAAGGGCTATACGGTGGGCGACAACACCCACAAAGACACAGCGCGCTATCCCTGGCGCATGGACGACGAGGATGTCGTCTATCGCGGCTATGAGCGCATGGCGGCCGCCGGCGTGCGCAATGTGTGCGTACACAAGGGGCTGTGGGCGCCGGCATTGGACCAGCGGTTTCCAGCGCTTGCGCCCTTTGCAGATGTGCGCGACGTCGCCAAGGCCGCGCGTGACTGGCCGCAGCTGAACTTTATCATCTACCATTCCGCTTTCCGTCATATCGGCAACGACCCGGCCGAGGCGTTGGCTGAGTTCGAGCAAACGGGACGACTTTCCTGGGTAAGCGACCTGGCCGAGATTCCGGCGCGCGAAGGGGTCACGAATGTCTACGGCGATCTGGGCCAGATATTCGCCCAAACCTTGATCTCGCAGCCCCGCGTGTGCGCGGCGATCATGGGCATTCTGGTGAAGGGCTTGGGCGCCGATCACGTCTGCTGGGGA
>CAZNTI010000348.1:0-2847 GCA_964575885.1 uncultured Terricaulis sp. | reverse complement strand
TCGACGTCGCCGATGACGGGCCGGGCGTGCCGGCTGAGCAGCGCGAAAGCGTGTTCGAGCCGTTCGTGCGGCTCAACGATGGTGGTGGCGGCGCCGGGCTGGGCTTGCCCGCGGCGCGCGGCATTGCCCGCGCCCATGGCGGCGATATCGCCATCCTTGAGGCCGAACGCGGCGCGCTGGTGCGGGTGACGCTGCCGCTGTGAGCGCGCTTGCGACGAAGCGGCGCCGTTTTGCGACCGCGGACCCGCGCGCGGCAGCCGCAGCGCGGCAGCATGGCGTACGCCGTTCTAGGAGACGCGGGGTTGCGATGCTGAGACTGATCGTTATCGCCGTGGCGGCTGCTTTGCTGTGTGCCGGCCCGGCACGCGCACAGGCGTCCTTGCCCGATCTGCAAATGCGCACGCTGACCCATGAGGGCCTGCCGCGCGGCTACGGCGTCTATGCGCCTGCGACGCTGCGCGCCGACCAGCCGGCGGCGCTCATCGTGGCGCTGCACGGGCGCTATTCCTCGCCGAAGGCGCTGCACGCGTTGAGCGGACTGGCGGCGCTGGCCGACGCGCGCGGGGCGGTGCTGATCTATCCGACCCCGCTCGGCGTGCACTGGAACGATGGCGGCCACAGCGTGTTGGCGCGTCGCGAGCCCGCCGCCGACGACGTGGGCTTTATCGCCGCAGCGATCGAGGCGGAGGCGCAGCGCCGCGCCATCGATCGCGATCGGATTTTCCTGATCGGCCACGATACCGGCGGCGACATGGGCTATGCGCTCGCGTGCCAAGGTTCGCTGCGCTTTGCCGGTGTGGCGGTGGTGAGCGCGCTCATGTGGGACTTCGCCGCGCAGAGCTGTGCGCCCGCGCACGCGGCCCCGCTGCTGATCGTGCACGGGCGCCGTGACGAGGCGCTGCCGGCGCGGGGCCGGCGCTTCGATCAGATCGAAGCCCGCCGCTTAGGCGTGTCGGAAACGCTCGGCGTCTGGGCCGACGCCATGGGCTGCGCCGGCGCCCGCGACGATGGAGCGGTGTATGCCTGCAGCAGCGGCGCGGCTCTGGCCTATATCGGTGTGGCGAGTGGCGGCCATGATTGGTTCCGCAATCGCGCCGGCGCGCGCATCGGACGTGGCGGCCTGGACGCGACGGCGCCGATCGACGCGTTCTTTTTCGATCGCGCCAGTTTCAGCGCCCCGCGCGGCGGCGGCGGGCGCCCGCGCGACGCCATCGTCTACGTTCCGGCGAGCTACGATCCGGCGCGGCCGACCCCGGCGGTGGTGATGCTGCACGGCCGCGGCGGCAACGCCGCCGGCTTTGCGGCGATCAGCGAAATGAACGCGGTCGCCGACCGGCGCGGCTTCATCGTGGTGTATCCCGAGGGCCTGGACAGCCAGTGGAACACCCATTTCGATATCGTGGGCAGGCGCGCGCAGGCGCCCCAGGACGATGTGGGCTTTCTCGAAGACCTGATGGACGATCTGCGCGCCGATCTGAATATCGATCCTGCGCGCCAATACATTGCCGGCTTTTCCAATGGCGGCTTCATGACCCATCGCATGGCTTGCGACTCCGCCGACCGGTTCGCGGGCTTTGCGGCCGTGGGCGCTGCACTTTATGTCGAGATGAGCGACCATTGCCGCAGCGGCGCGCCGGCGCCGATCCTGATCATGAACGGCACCGGCGACCCAAGCATTCCCTATACCGGCGTGGTGACGCCCAACCCGCAGGGCGGCGATCCCAACCGCATCACGCTTTCGGTGCAGGAAACGGTCGCTTACTTCATTCGCCGCAATGGCTGTGAGTTGGCCGGAACCAGCACGACGTTCGCAGAGCGTGGAGATTCACCCGGCACCCACGTCGTGCGCTTCGCGCCGCGCGGCTGCCGCGAAGGCGCCCCGGTGCTGTTCTATATCATCAATGGCGGCGGCCACACTTGGCCCGGCGTTCCCCGGACGATGAACGAGGACGTGTTCGGGGCGACCAACATGGACATCAACGCAAGCGAGGCGATCTGGGAGTTTTTCTCAGGGCTGAGCCTGGACAACGCGCCTCAGTCGCCGCCGCGATAGCGCCCGTCGCCTTCCTCGGTGACGAGCACCACGTTTGGGTTTTCCGGCGCCTGATCTTCGAACAGGCCGATGTCGAGATCGGCTTGCGGCTCGGGCCCGCGCAGCGGCGCGGCTACGCGCTCGGCCAGCTCTATGCGCTCGACCGGGGCCAGGGGCGCGGCGATCCCGGGCGCGTGGATGGGGCGCCAGAACACCACCGCGACGGCGAACTTGCCTTCGCGCTCGATGATCTCGGCGAGCCCGCTCCCCACCAGCTTGCCCCAGCGCCGCATCAGCCGATCGTGGGTAGCGTAAAAGTTGGGCAGCACTTCGCGCGTCAGTTCGGCTGGGGTTTCGAGGAGCGCGCGCGCCTCCTCGGGCGTGCGGGCGTGTCCGAGCGGTTTTTTCACCGCCGCCGCGCCGGTACGCGCCACCGGCGCTGGCGGAGCCGGGCGCCAATAGCGCATGGCGACCCGCCAGGCCCCGTCGCGAAAATAAAGTTCGAAGAGCCCCGAGCCGTAAAGCTCAGGCACGGCCGTCTCGGCGGCGGCGGGGTCCTCGAACGCCTCCGCCAGCTCCTCCACCGCCAGAAACACCGGCCCGCCGGCCAAGCTGGTCGCTTCGTCTTCGGTGCGGGCGCGCGGCGCTCCAGGGTTGCGCGCGCTGGCCAAGTTCGCGGCCAGGGGGAATGTGGTCATGGGGCAGGCGCCGGGGGGCTTCTCCACCATGGCCCGCCGACATCGCCTTGTCATCGGATCGAGCCTAGCTAAGACGAGCATCGGTCATAATGCGTGGGGAGCCAAGCATGTCGCATC
>CAZNTI010000347.1:0-2852 GCA_964575885.1 uncultured Terricaulis sp. | reverse complement strand
GGTACGATCGGCGCGCTCAAGGCCAAGTTCATCGACGGCATGATCGTCAACGGCTACGACCGCGCGTTCGCCGAAGCGAGCTTTGCGCAGATCGAGGGCTTTGGCGAATACGGCTTCCCCGAAAGCCATGCCGCAAGCTTCGCGCTGCTGGTCTACGCCTCGTGCTGGCTCAAATGCCATTATCCGGACGTGTTCGCTTGCGCGCTGCTCAATGCGCAGCCGATGGGCTTTTATGCGCCGGCGCAGATCGTGCGCGACGCGCAGGAACATGGCGTCGAAGTACGCGCCATCGACATCAACGCCTCGCACTGGGACAATGTACTGGAGCCGGGGCCGTGCGCCGCGCGCCGTCTGCATCGCCGCCACGGCGAGATGGAAGCCGACATCAAGTCCACGCACGCGATGCGCCTGGGCTTCCGCCAGGCCAAGGGCCTGAGGCAGGAGGAGATGGAAGCGCTCGTCGCCGCGCGCGGGCGCGGCTACGATTCCGTGCGCGACGTGTGGCTGCGCAGCGGCGTGCCGGCGTCGACGATCGAGCGCCTGGCCGATATCGACGCCTTCCGCTCGTTGGGCCTGGACCGCCGCGATGCGCTCTGGGCCGCGCGGGGGCTAAACCGTGTGGGCGGCCAGGAGGATTTGCCGTTGTTTTGCGAAGGCTCACCCTCTCCTCCTGATAAGCAAGGGTGGGCGGAGTTCCAACTTCCCGCCATGCCGCTCGGCGAGCACGTTGTAGAAGATTATCGCACGCTTGGCCTTTCGCTGAAGACGCATCCATGCGCGCTTTTGCGCCCGCACCTGCACAAAGGCCGCGCCATCAAAGCCGAAACCGTGACGAACATGCGCAACGGCGCGCGCACGCGGGTGGCGGGGCTGGTTCTGGTGCGACAACGCCCGGGCACGGCGTCGGGCGTCATCTTTATGACTCTCGAAGATGAAACCGGCATCGCCAATGTCGTGGTGTGGCCGGCCTTGTTCGAACGCTTTCGCCGGCAGGTGCTGAGCGGGCGGCTGGTGGCGGTCGATGGTCCGGTGCAGAGCGAAAGCGGCGTGATCCATGTCATCGCCGAGCGTGTGCGCGACTGGACGCCGCTTTTGTCGCGGCTCTCGGCGCGTGGGCCTGAGATCGATCCCAGCGCGCCGACCGACGAACCCCGCAACGGCCCCAGCGGCTCCTGGCGGGATTCAGGGCGCGAGCCTGGCCGCTATCCCGGATCGCGCGGCGACGGCCGGCGCCATCCGCGCGACGTGCGCATCGATCTCGATGTTTCAAAGGCCGCAGACGTGATGCCGAAAGGGCGGAACTTTCATTGAGCGCCCTGTCATCGCGTTGAGATGACGGGGTTGTTCAGCGCGGCTATGGTGCGAGGCGATTGGAGCATTGCGATGAGTTCCTATCCTCTCCCCAGTACGGATGAAGAGCGTGCGCGGCTAGCCATGCAAGCCGCCTTTATGGGCCCAATTACACGGCGTCTTTTCACGGAGGCGGGTCTTGCGCCGGGCATGCGCGTGCTCGACGTGGGCTCGGGCGGCGGCGACGTCGCTTTGCTGGCGCGCACGTTCGTGGGCAATTCGGGCGAGATTGTCGGCTATGATCAGAACGTCGACCAAGTCGCTTACGCGCAGAAGCGAGCCGAGGAGGCAGGCTTTACGAACCTGCGTTTCGTCCAAGCCAGCACCGACAGCTTCCAAAGCGAAGCGACGTTCGACGCTGCGGTCGGCCGTTTCACGCTCATGTACCACCCCGACCTCGATGGCGCGCTCGCTCGCATCGCATCGCACGTGCGCCCCGGCGGCATGCTCGCGTTTCATGAGATGAGCTACGGGACAGACCCTGGCGGCTGGCCGCAAATGTGGCCGCCGATGTCCGATCCGAGCTGGCAGGACAAGCTGCACACTATCATCCGCACCATGGCCGCGTCCGGCGTCAACATGGTCACGGGGCCGGCCATGGTGGCGGGCCTGACCCGGTTGGGCGAGACCAAGGCGTGGGCCGAACAGATCGTGTGGCATGGTCTTGGCGGCGTCGAAGCGGCGCTGGCTCTACTACGTTCACTTCTGCCGCGCGCGGAGGCGTTGGGCGTTGTGAAACCGGGCGAGATCGACATTGAGGCGCTGCGCGCGCAAGCGCAGGCTCATGCCGCCACGTGCACGCCGGTGACCATGACCCCAACCCAGGTCGCTGCCTGGGCGCGCAAGCACTAAACGCTAATCGAAGCTCCCGCCTCTGCCTTCGCCTTGGGCGAAGCGGGCGGCGCCCGCCAGCGTCTCCCCAGAACGCAAGGTGTCGAGCCCGCGCGCGATTTCGTTGTCGATGGCTTCGCTCTCGCTCAGGTCCCATTGCTCCAGCGCGGAGAGGCGGTCATTGCGCAGGCAGGCCTGCGGGAAGGCGGCGATCTCCTTGGCGAGTTGTACGGCATGCGCGAGCGCTTGGCCTGTCGGCGCAACGCGATTGGCGAGGCCGATGGCGAGCGCTTCCTGCGCATCGACGGGACGCCCGGTCAGGATCAAATCCATCGCGCGGGAATGGCCGATGAGGCGCGGCAAACGCACCGTGCCAAGGTCGACTAGCGGCACCCCGAAGCGGCGGCAGAATATCCCGAACATCGCGTCCTCGGCCATCACCCGCAGATCGCACCAAAGCGCTAGCTCCATGCCGCCGGCGACAGCATAGCCTTCGATGGCCGCGATCACGGGCTTGGAGAGCCGCAGCCGCGACGGGCCCATGGGTGCGGGGCTGTCGACGCCGCCGGGCGCAACGCGCTGGCCGGATGCGCCGGCGGCCAGAGCTTTCAGATCGGCGCCGGCGCAAAACGCGCCACCTTCGCCAGTGAGGATGGCGACGGAGGCGTCTT